>JAAURL010000006.1 GCA_012032235.1 Akkermansiaceae bacterium
AGCTTGGTGCTCTCTGCATTAGGCGCTTTGACTTTGTTACGCCGCCGTCGGAACTGATCTGTATCGCGAGAGCGTTTTTCTTTACGAAAAAACCTCGGTCGTTTTTGCGACCGAGGTTTTTTGTAAAACTTTAAAAGCGCGCCAAAATGGCTAAGCAATCGTCAGAACTTTTTCAACGATCCGGCGTGGATTAGGGAGTTGCTCATGCTCAACGAATTTTGAGTAAATGGCTGGTGCATCAATCGAGCAAACGCGCTTGATCGGTGCGTCAAGATAGTCGAATGCGTGGTCTTGGATCAGCATGGCGACCATGGCGGACACACCACCGAAGGGTTTCGATTCGTCCACGAGGACGACGCGGTTGGTCTTCATGACTGATTTTAAAATCGCGTCTTGGTCTAGTGGCCGGATCGAGCGGAGGTCGAGAACCTCGGCATTGATGCCGTGCTCACTCTGTAGAATTTCTGCTGCAGCTAGAGCGTGAATCACGGAGCGACCGTGAGCGATCAGGGAGACATCGCTTCCTTCGCGCTTGATGTCTGCGACGCCGAGGGGGACGACGTGGTCGCCAGCCGCTGGATCAGGAACCTCGCCGGTGTTGCCATAGAGGAGAGTATTTTCCATGAAGTAGACTGGATCATTGTCGCGGATAGCGGCTTTGATCAGGCCTTTTGCATCTGCGGGAGTGGCTGGTGCGCAGACTTTGAGTCCTGGAAACGCAGCAAAAAGTCCCTCTGGAATGTGCGAGTGAGTCGCGCCCACTCCTGTCCCGCCATTGGCAGGACCACGAACCACAATCGGGCAGTGGCACAGACCACCAGACATGTAGCGAACACAAGCTGCGTTACTTACAAGTTGGTCAAAGGCCACGGAGTGAAATGACCAAAACATGAGTTCCATCACAGGTCGCACGCCAAGCATGGAAGCACCGATGCCCATGCCGATGAAACCAGCTTCAGAAATCGGTGTATCGACAACGCGCTTGTCACCCCATTTTTCCAATCGAACCTTCAGTCACTTTGTAAGCACCATTAAATTGAGCGACTTCTTCGCCCATCAGGACGACATTTGGGTCACGGGCGAGTTCCTCATCGAGTCCTTCACGGAGCGCTTCACGGTAGGTAAGAATGCGAGACATGGAAAATTTTGGATAGTGGATTAGCAGAAAAGTAAGAAATTGAAAAGAGATCCTCAGTCGTTGAAGAAGTGGCGACCGATTCGAGAAGCAGGCGTATTATTGTCTGATTCCCAATAAACGTCGGTGCTGATGTCTTCGAAGGTGGGTGCAGGGGACTCTTCTGCGAATTTGACGGAAGCGGCGGCTTCTGCCTTTGCTGCCTGGCTAATGGAGTCCACGCTCTCTGTGGTTAAGACACCTTCGGCGATTAAACGGTTCCTGAATACCGTGATTGGATCGTGGTTTTTCTTGTAATCCTCGATTTCTTCAGGAGTCCGGTAGCCGCCCTTGTGCATTGAGTCCGCGACGCTGTGGCCGTAGTAGCGATAGGTGTCGATTTCGAGAACGGTCGGTTTACTTTGTTTTTTAGCCCGTTCCATGGCGATTTGAGTTTTCGCCCGCACTTCGTAAAGATCGGATCCGTCGATCACGTCCCATTCGATGGCATAAGCCTCTGCCCGCTGAGCAAGGCAGCCACTGTAGGCAGAAGAGCGAGATTGGGAGGTTCCCATCGAGTAACCGTTGTTTTCAATGACATAAACAACAGGGATGCCGAAAAGAGAGGCGATATTGAGAGATTCGTGGAAAGCGCCTTGATTCACTGCGCCATCGCCCAAATAACAAAGGCAGCAACCCTCCCGGCCCAGATATTTCAAGCCGTAAGCTAGGCCGAGGCCGAGCGGGGTTTGCCCAGCAACGATGCCGTGTCCACCCCAGAAATTTTTTGTCCGGTGCGAAGAAGTGCATGGAGCCGCCCTTGCCTTTTGAGCATCCAGTTTGCTTGCCAAACATTTCTGCCATGCACTCATCCATGCTCATCCCTAGGGCCAGAGCGTGGCCATGATCCCGGTAGGCTGTGATGTAGTGGTCGTCTGGGCCACCAAGGGAAGTGGTTCCGACGGCGACAGCTTCTTGGCCGATGTAGAGGTGAAGGAATCCCGCGATTTTCCCCGCATTGTAATACTTTAATGAAGCTTGTTCGAAACTCCGAATGCGCACCATCTGTGTGTAGAGTTCGATTTTCGCTCTGCGGTGAGCGATTGATTGATGGGCGAGCTGGCGAAGTCGAGTTTGGTAGAAACGGCGCTGGTCATGATTCGAAGGAAAAGGGAATTGCTTACTTAGCGAGAAGCGGAACTGAGACAGAAACTGTCGGCTTGGTGAAACGGAATTGTGCGACTGCGAAGATGCTGGTGAATATGAGGTTCGCTGCGGTGAAGTTTTTCAGGAACACCCAAGAAGGCATCGGCGATCCGACAGGTCCGGTCCAAACGGACTGCCAAAGGCCCGTGATATTTTTCTGATACATTGGATCACCGATCCAAGCGGCACCATTGGTGATCAGATGGAATACGACAGATGCCGCAACGGAACCGAGCAAGACCTTTAGGATGCTTTTTTTCTCGAAAAATTTCCCGATAAAGAAAACGACAATAAGACCCATCAAGGTAGTAAGAATAATTGCCGGATCTGTAATTGGGCCCTTGGCAAAGGGATACGTGACTGCCCAGATTGCAAAGGGAATGGCAAATCCACGCCAGCCAGGTGCCAGAAGTGCTCCGCAGAAAAATAAGGCTGCGAGGGGTTGAAAATTTTGCGGAGCATCTGGAAGACATCCGATCAGCCGAAAGGCAATTAGCAGCCCTACAATGAGGACTAGTGGCAAGTAACGTTGCATGACGCAGGGAGAATTGGTGATTTTTTGCGGCGCGGCTAGACCAAAATCTTGATTTTAGAAAGGTTTTTTAAGCGGCTGTTTGTTCCACGTGGAACAGGCAATTTTCCGGGCTTGAGCCTAGTTCGCAAGCTGACTAGGTTTCTCGTCTTACGATGTTTCGTTACCCAAAGACTTACGATGTGATTGTGATCGGTGCTGGCCATGCAGGTGTGGAGGCTGCGATGGCTGCGGCGCGACTCGGTGCAGAAGTGGCAGTGCTGACCCAGAATCTAGACACGATCGGCCAGATGTCATGCAATCCTGCAATTGGTGGACTGGCCAAGGGCCACATGGTGCGTGAAATCGACGCGCTTGGTGGAATCATGGGCCTAAACACCGATGCCACAGGTATCCAATGGCGGATGCTCAACGCTTCGAAAGGGCCATCAGTCCGTGCGCCGCGCGCCCAGTGTGACAAGAAAGCGTACCAGTTCCGCATGAAGCGAGAGCTGGAGGCGATGCCGGGCGTCGAAATCCACCAGGGAAACGTCGCCGATTTACTTGTAGAAATGACCAAATTTCCGGGATTGCCACTTCACTGGGTATGGAAATTTTCGGGAAATCTGTCATTCTCAGCGCTGGGACATTTATGGGTGGACTGATGCATGTCGGCCTGAAAAACGAAAAAGGCGGCCGGATGGGTGATGCGACTTCCAATGTTTCTGAGGCTCTGAAACGTCTTGGTTTTGAAGTTGAACGCTTCAAAACTGGCACACCTTGCCGATTGAATGCCCGCTCTATCGACTTTTCTCGCTGTGAACGCCAAGATGGTGACACGCCTGTGCCGAAGTTCAGTTTCATGGCAGACACCTTGGAAAAGGGAAAAGACGATCTTTTTACACTCAATCCCTGGGGAGATTCTGAGTTCCACGTGGAACAAATGCCGTGTTGGATAACTTACACCAATCCCAAAACTCACGAGATTATTGCCGGAAACCTTCATCAATCACCGATGTATTGCGGCGTGATTGAGGGTGTAGGTCCGCGTTACTGTCCTTCAATTGAGGATAAAGTCGTTCGATTTGCCGAAAAGGAGCGTCACCAAGTTTTCCTAGAGCCGGAAGGCCGCCACACGCTAGAATATTATGTGAACGGCGTTTCTACCTCGCTTCCCTACGAAGTGCAGCTCGCATTCCTCCGCTCCATTGTCGGCTTGGAAAAATGTGAGATTCTCCGTCCTGGCTATGCGGTGGAATACGACTATTGCCCACCGACACAGCTGCGCCCGACTTTGGAAACCAAACGCATCGAGGGGCTCTATTTCGCCGGACAAATCAATGGCACTTCCGGCTACGAAGAGGCGGCAGGGCAGGGATTAATCGCTGGTGCCAATGCTGCGCTCAAAGCTTTGGGTAAATCGGAGTTTATCCTTGGGCGTGATGAAGCTTACCTAGGCGTGATGATTGACGATTTGGTAACCCGTGGCTGCACGGAGCCATATCGCATGTTTACCAGTCGGGCCGAGTATCGCCTTTTACTCCGCCAAGATAATGCCGATATTCGTTTGACGCCAAGAGCCGCTGAAATTGGCCTTGCGAGTGGTGAGCGTGTCCGCCGGGTTGAGGAGAAACTTGCTGGCCTTGAAAAAGCCGAATCATTTGTCCGGCAAGCTGTCTACGAGGGCGTCAAACTGGATCAGTGGTTCCGCCGCAGTGAGACTTCATGGGAAACGTTGCCGGAAAGTCTTCGTTCGGAGTTCCACGTGGAACTTTGGCCGCTGATCGAGACAAATTTTAAATACGAAGGCCATCTTGGTCGTCAGCAAGCACATATCGACCGGATGTCGCGCCAGGAGAGTAAGCGTTTGCCAGTGGATTTGGATTACACGGTGATTCGTGGCTTAAAAAAAGAAGCTCAACTCCGTTTTTCTGAAATTCGTCCAACCACTCTCGGCCAAGCTGGACGTATCCCCGGAATCACTCCGGCAGACATTGCCATCCTTGTCGTCTGGGTGGAAAAGCTGGAGCGAATGCAAGTGAAGTAAGCGGCGAGCTTGCAGTCACGGCATTGGGCAATAGAATATGGCTTGTATGAGTCGCCGAGTAAGGAAGCTAAAAGCTGCAGGAAAAAGCCGTTGGTTTGGCAAAGCTATTTTGGGTTTGTTAGCTTTCGTAATCATCGGGTTGTGTGTCGGCTATGGAATGATTCGCAGTTATTTGCATAGTGACTCATTCCGTAAATTACTCTCTGCAGCGGCCAGTAAGGCTGGGAAGCTGGAAGGAGAGTTTTCGCCATTTCATTGGGAAGGTCTAGCGACGAAAGCCGACTCTTTTGAAGGCACGGGAGACGACTTGATCAGCAGCATTCGAGCTGATGATTTGCAGGCGGAAATTGGATTGAGCGGATTGAAAAGAGGTGCTTGGGAGATTCGTAGCTCCAGTCTCAGGCGTTTAGAAATCAATCTCGAACCGAAAAAACGCAAACAGGAGCCACTTTTCGGAGAAAATCCTAAAATTATATCCGAGAAAACTACCAAATCCTCCTCCTGGCTCCCACAAAAAGCCGAACTAATCAGTCTCGATATTCAGGAAATGATTTTGAAAGCATCATTGGATCAAGGGCCCATCATCGCCAATGGCATGAGCCTGAGAGTCGAATCCGCGGGTGCTAGTGATTCCTATCGGGGCGAAATCACGGGCGGTGTGATGAAATTACCATTCCGCTTTTTACCTGAAATCCGACTGGATCGCCTAAAACTGAGATATCAGGATCACGTTGCATTCCTAACAAATTCGCAGATACAGGCATGGGATGAAGGTCTAATCGAAGCATCCGGTGAATGGGATGCCAAATCGCGGGAATTTTTTTTAGAAGGTGATGCGAATGATTTGAAATGCGAAAATTTACTGAATCCCGACTGGGCGAAACGGCTCACAGGAAATGTAAAATCCAGCTTTTTAATCCATAATCGCTTTGGTGAAGTGAAAGCGAACGGCAAGCTGACGATTCAACAAGGATCGCTTACAGCCTTGCCAGTGTTAGACGCTTTAGCTGCTTACGCAGATACGCATCGTTTTCGTCAACTTATTCTTACAGAGTTATATACAGATTGGAATTGGGAAAAAAACGAGACAAGATTGAGCAATCTAGTGCTCGCGAGTGAAGGCTTAATTCGGTTAGAAGGCCAGCTCACCATTCGTGGTGAACAAATCGATGGCACTTTCCGTATCGGTCTAGCTCGCGCAGCTTTAACTACCATTCCAGGTGCAGAGGCTCATGTTTTTAGCGCCGGAGAACGCGGGCTGCTGTGGGCACCGCTACACATTACCGGAACGTTGAATGATCCAAAAGAAGACCTAACAGATAGATTGCTCGCCGCAGCTGGAATGCGTATGATCGAGCAGCTTCCCGAAACTGGAGAGAAAGTCATTCAATTGACCCAATCAGTTCTTGGTGATTCTGCGGCAAAAACGGCCGAACAAGGAGTGAAAGTCATCGAAGAGGGATCGAAGGTGGTAAAAGACGCAGCAGAAATTTTCAATACCATTTTAGGTGGCGATGAGAGTGGCGAGAATCCTAAGAAAAAAGAACCGTGAAACCTCGCATTTCACTCATCATTCCGGCGCACAACGAGGCTGCGTTTTTGCCCGCTTGTCTGACTGCGGCGCATCGAGCGGCAGAAAAAATCGATTGCTCCATGGAGATCATTGTCGTGCTGAATCGCTGCACCGACAGCACGGAGGAAATCGCTTTAAAGAATCGCTGCCGAATTGTCCGTGAAGACGCTAAAAATTTATCCATCATACGGAATGCTGGTGCTGCCGCGGCCCGCGAGGAAATCCTCGTGACATGTGATGCCGACAGCCGGATGCATCCTGATACTTTTCAAGAAATTCTTCGCCGTCTAGATTCTGGAAAATATGTCGGCGGTGGGGCTCTGATTTTACCAGAGCGCTGGTCACTGGGGATCGTGGCGAGTGCGCTCGCTATTTTACCCTACCTCGCTTTCACTGGCGTTAGCTTTGGCTTATTCTGGTGTTTCAAAAAAGATTTCGATGCGATTGGTGGATTTGATAGTCGGTTCGTGTCTGTAGAAGATATCGATTTTGCCCAACGTTTGAAAGCCCATGGCCGGAAATCTGGGCGATCATGGGGAACTTTGATCAAATCAGTTCTGATCACTTCCTGCCGGAAGTTTGATCAATTCGGCGACTGGTATCTTTTCCGTAATCCGGCTTTTGTTAGGAAAGTATTCAGAGGAAATGATCGCAAAGCAGCAGACCACTTTTGGTATGACGTGCGCTCTGACTGAAAAACGATCAACAAACATATTTTCTGCTTCCCACAGTTAGGGAGAGTGTGGTTAAAGTAATAGACTATTCCGATAAATCTATCTGATAGTATTTTTCAGCTATTTTTTAAACAGACTGCCATGATGCAGAGCCCCCCGTAGCCATTGAAAAAGTCATCGGAAAAACTGGCAAACCATAAGAATAAAAGTGCATTTTCACTTTTGGAAATGGCGATTGTCATCGCGATTCTTACTCTTTTGGCGACAGTTGGAATTGTTTTCACTAACAGCACGAATGCGGAAACGCTCAAAACAAATACAGATATATTGACCGGATTCATTGAACAAGCACGCATCACCGCGATTACATCCAGAGCGCATATCGTGTTAGGAATTGAGGAGCCTGAAAATCGAACAACAAAATGATGGTCGTTGTCGTGTCGCAATATTTAAAATTGATGAATGGCCACAACAAACGACATCGCCACTCATACTGAAAGGTAGGCAACTCAGCCGGTGGCAAAATCTGAGCACTGGCATCGTCCTGTTAGGAGAAGAAGTAGATGGCGTCCCTAATCTGATAGACTCAGAAAAAGTGACGATTCACTATGGCGGAGCTAAGAATCTAACAACTCAAATCTATACAATCTCTATCCACTCACGTGGTGGTTTACAATATCCTCTGGGCTCTTCGCCGGTGCTATTACGTCTTGCGATTGGTAGTTACCGTGATGGCATAGCGACACCTCATAAGCATGGAGATCTCAAACAGATTTCGGAAAATAGGCTAAAAATCGGACGAATCAATGCCCGTGCTTACCGTATCGATTGATGAAAAATTCAAAATCAAATCAGGGATCTACATTGATCGAGGCGGTGCTCGCTATGGGCATACTGGCCATCGTGATTCCTCTAGTTTTTGGTGTGATTGCAGAATCGAAGAAGAGCAACTTTTCTTCCAAGGCAGAGACCTTTAGTAATTGGATTGTGCCAATGTGCATTGATCAAATCCAAGCATCGCGTGATGGCAGATCGGCCTATTTTCCAGCAACATTGCCGCAGGAATCTTTTCCATTAGAAAATGAAGTCTGGGCACTGGGCTTTTCCCCAGAAGGAAAAATCGTAAATAGAATCACAGTAAAAGATTATCAAAAAGGCATCGTCGAACTCGATCAACAATCGATTCGATTTATTGCCTCAATCAGCACGATTCATATCCAAGAAAGCGCGGATGTTACGCCGATGTTGCATGTCAAAATCAACTTGGAATATCCAGCTGCCGTGCCAGCACATAAGCGGGAAAAACTAGCTTTTTATACCCACATTCCATGAGCCAAGCCTGTTCTAGTGATCGTGGATTTTCTCTGCTCGAACTATTGGTTTCTACAGCCATTATTTCGATCATTCTGATACTAACAGTATCGATGCTAAATCAGTCTAGTGATAGTTATGGGCAAATCCGTGCCAGTGTTACGAGCGATCGTGAAGCTAGATTTGCAATCACTCAACTCACTGCCGATTTATCAGGTGCTTGTTTTCATCGAGATAGTCTTTTTGAAAAGTCAGTAACAGCATGGCCGAAAGACCGGTTGGGCTTTCTCACTTTGAAGCCTATCCATTCACAGACCGAAGCAACATGCATCGGTGACGGATGCGCGGTGAGCTATTACATCAAAGATCTCAAAATCGACGGTAAAGTGATTCGTTGTCTCATGCGTGGATTCAGAGAGAGTCATGATACATTTACCGCGCTCCGTTCAGGCGATTTGAATTCGCTGTTTGAAGAAAGAGAAAATTTAGACGAGCCGATGGCATTCGGAGTCATCTCATTTGAAGCGCGACCTAAAAATAAAAGATGATGAAGGCCAATGGATTGATTGGATCCCAAGTGATCAAGTAATCCCTCAAGCGGTAGAGATCAAGCTAGTACTCGTTCGCCGGGAAATGGTGAGCCGATTGAATCATGCGAGTGATTGGGATGGTGGGACAGCTGCAGGTTCGGCGCTTGACCCTGCAACAGACGCTGGCAGAAACAAAAATCTTGAAGTTTATCAAACGACATTTCGCTTTGGAAATCATGAAATGTAATCGCCGCATTACCCATCATCGTGTTAGCGCAGGCATTGGACTACCGCTAGTTTTATTCGCTGTGGCCGGGATGTTGGTCATCGCAGTAGGAGTGCTATCTTTGACTAAGATTGAAAGAAGCACTGCACATACATTTGCAGACTATCAACGTGCAGAACTTGCTGCACGTGCGGGCTTGGAAAGCTTCAGAAGCATCATTTTAGCTGAAGCAATGAATGACGATTTCTTAGTGATCCAATCGATTCCGAAATCTCCGATTGCGGAAGGTAGCTATTCGCCGCCGCAGTTATTTATATCACGCGGATCAGTGGTTGATGGAAAGTATAGCTATCGATCTATTCCTTTGTTTAGTACGAGTCAGCTCCCGTCAGAAATGGAAAAGCTGGAACCGCCCTCGATTGAAGAATTTGCAGAAAAGCCGTCTGACATGATCGATTTCACCACAGTGCCATTTTATGATAAAGTGCGCGTCTCATGGCTACCGATCTTTAACGATAAGGGAAAGCAGATCGCACGATATGCCTATTGGGTGGAAGATCTACAAAGTCGTTTAGATCCTACTATGGTAGGAAATCAAAGAGGTGAAGATGAACGCCACCTTCGCGAGCCATGGCCTTCGCCAGCACCGGGGTTAAACACGAACGAAAAAGAATCTAAAGAGCCGATGTTAGATCAAATTGCTTTATATGCAATTGAGTCGGGTACGACGAGCGAACAGCAAGGAAATTTAGCGGAGAAATTGTTAGAAAATCATGAGCTCCTGATTTCTCCAGAGTCTTTATGGGCTGCCGCTGGTGTGAATCCACCCTTGGCGAGAATTAGCGATAAGTCGAAGGGCATCCCTGGTGAGCTAGTCGATGAGAAAGCGAGTGCAGTTGAAAAAGCACTTGTTGCGAGGATCTCTCCGTATAAAGAACAAGCTCTGATTCCATTTTTAGATGGAATTCACCCATCGGTTGCAGGCAAACCAAAGCTGAACTTAAATGAGCTACTAAAAATCGGTGGAGATCGTGCCGTGACTCAGATGGCTGACTTCATCGGTAAAGCGTTACCAGATTTTGAAAAACGCAAAGGTGGTTTTCCTGATGACTACCTCAAAACGCTGGCGGCAAATGCAATCGATTATGCAGATAAAGATGGCGACTCGACGGTGAAAGCAGAAAGCTATCGTGGAATTGATAGTTTTCCACTCGTGAGTGAGTTTCTCATGCAGTTTCGCTGGGAATCAAAGTTTATCGAAGACGGCCAACAATATGCTGAAGTCATCGTAACCACTTATGCTGAACTTTGGAACATGACCGATCAGGTGGTTTCAGGACAAATGCAATTTACGCATGATACGAAGTATGAACTGCATGTGGGCAACATGCGAAGAGCAAGCTTAGCAGATATTCCATCTGAGGAACCCGCTTTAGAAAAAGAAGGAGAATTTTATTGGTTGCCTGCGAA
Source organism: Akkermansiaceae bacterium (assembly GCA_012032235.1). GTDB lineage: Bacteria > Verrucomicrobiota > Verrucomicrobiia > Verrucomicrobiales > Akkermansiaceae > Luteolibacter. The sequence goes on from JAAURL010000006.1 coordinate 10,663, forward strand.
ATTAATCACGCTCAATCCGAATCAATATCTATTAGTCAATTGTGGGGAGGTGAAATACAAGCTGGCGATTGGTCCTAGCTCGCCGGATATATCTAGGTTTACCTTAAAAGGAGAAAATTTTGGTAAATCAGGTGCTCAGTATAGATTGAAGTGGAATGGGAAAATTGTTGATCAAACTCGTGGTGGAATTAGTCGTAGAGATTGCGAACTATATTTTCCTGGAGATGAAAACAAAAAACCAAAGCAACAGGTTCGTGCCACAATACCTGCAAAAAAATCTGTCACTCGTAATCCCAAATTTACCCCATTTTCGGCAGATCTTCGTGAAAACATGGGAGATCCTAGGATGTCGTCCTATTATCTTTCGTCACAGGAAGCAGTTGGATATCCTGTAAGCTATAGTCCAAATAGTCGCAATATTCTTTGGGATATTTATAGTGAAGATGATAATGGTAAGTCAGATGTTCGTGGTCGGACATTACTATCTGAGTGGCCAGACGGTGGCCATAATTCAGCGATTGGATCCTCTACAGCGCTAACGCAAACGAGTATCCATCTTGCTCCTGATGATCCTGTATTTACTTCTTCTGTAGGCTCACAGCTTCACAAGCCTCCAAAGGAAGAATCACCTACACGCATTTCTAATAGAGGACGATTTTATAGCGCCACAGAGCTGGGTCGCATCTATGATCCTATCATGTGGAAAGTAGATCCGCCGAGTGCGGCCAATTTACCTTGGGGAGATGTGATTTCCTCCAGCGAATCATCATCCGAATATGGTGGTGGAAATACACTGCGGATCGGGCGCATGGAGCATCCGAAATTCGATCTGGAAAACAAGCCTGGCCAGGAAGCGGTGAGATTGTTAGACCTGTTTCATGTGGGCCTTTCCCGTTCTGAAAAATCCATCGAAAGGGAAGGCACAGTCGTGCAGATCCAGGGTCATGTGAATATCAACACGGCTAGTCGTGAAGCGATTCGCGCGATCATTATCGGCCATCGAATGATGGATCCAAAAATGTCGATTCGGACTTCCGAAAATCATGAAACTTCTGGATTGATGGCACCGCCAGTAAAGCCATTTAGACTAACAGATGAAATGGTCAATTCAGAGGCAGATCGGATCGCAGACGCGATGATTAAACGTCGAGAGACCCAACCTTATGTGAGTGCATCGGAGCTTGCAGAGCTGCGCGATGTAGAAGGTAGGCTGATTTTTGGAAATAAAGATCTGTTGCCAAATGGAGAAAAAGTCCATTGGAGCGACTCTGCGGCGGAGGAGAGTTTTGCAAGAATCTATGAAGCGTCTACTGTAAGATCCCGGAATTTTCGAGTTTGGGTGATTGGCCAAACATTGGAGCCAACGAGTTCGGCGGGGGTAAAGCCAGTGGTCCTCGCAGAAACGCGAAAAGTTTATAGTGTATTTGCCGAACCTGGAATTCGCACTGGAGATGGAAAAATCAAACCTGAGAATTCGCGGTTGAGAGTTTTACACGAAAATAATTTCTAGTTTCATTCGAGTGCTGACGAGTCCACTCTTGAAGTAAGGGAAAAACTACGAAACTTTTTATTGATGAAACGGTTAGCTGAAATTACTTCGTTTTGTTTACTTTTCGTTCTTCCGGGAAAAGCAATGGAAGTTCGTACTTGGACAGATGCGCAAGATCGAAAAGTCGAAGCCGTCCTGATGAAAGCCGATGAGGTGAGTGTGGTTTTGAAATTGAAAAATGGCAAAGAGGTATCTTTTCCATTAGAGAAACTATCAATTGCAGACCGTAAATATGTAGAAGAAAATAGCGCTTTTCTCGCAGATACAAAAGAAGTGATAGCGGATGATAAGGCTAGAGAAACGCCAGAACCTGAAAAAATAAGAGAGCTCTCAACTTCGATGCACCATGGCCAGAACGGGTGACGTTTACGGAAGATCCAGAAATCAATACGATAGCAGAAGATGCAGAGAAAAAGCGTTTCGTATATGAAAGCGCGAACTACCGCTATATTTGTGATGTCAGGCTTTCGAAATCTGTTGTGAAGGGTTTTGCCGTAATGTTTGAAGCGACTTATTTATTTTGCCGGACATTACCTCTAGGAATGAATGGAGGTAAATTAGATGGAGGAAAGTATCAGATTATACTTTTTGAAAAATTTGATGATTATGTGAAAGCAGGTGGGCCGCCTGGCAGCGCTGGAGTATTCATGGGCAGGGATGGTGTTGTAATGGTGCCACTCACGAGTTTGGGTGTGAAGCCTGTGGGCAGTGGTTACATGCTAGATCGGGATCAAAGTAATAAAACATTACCGCATGAGCTTACTCATCAGGTTACACCTGATGTTTATTTTGATAAAGGAGCTATGGGATGGTTCACAGAAGGCTTAGCAGAATATGTGGCTTTGAGTCCTTACCGAGCAGGCTCTTATAATATAAGAGGTAATCAAAATGACATTATCGACTATGTGATTGCATACGGAGATAAAGGTAGAGGTAGAGCGCTTGGGAAAGAAATCTATCTCTCAGGATTAAAAAGTTTCATGCTTCAGGATTATTCGGATTTCACCGCTTCAGGAATTGCCAATAAGAACTACGGATGTAGTGTACTCATTACCAATTACCTTTTTCATATGGATGGTGATGGTGATGGCAAAAGGATAAAAGCCTATCTGAAAGCTTTGCATGAAGGCAAAGATGCAGAGAAATCTTTGGAGATCTTGTTAGATGGGCGGACATTTGAAAAACTTCAAGAAGATCTTTCGAAAGCGTGGCGTAGCAAAGGCATTGAATTTACTTTTGGGAAAAAATAGTGTCGGAATTATCTTATCAACCAATGCGCTGGAACATAAAAATCCGCCGATGATGGCGATAGTGATACATCCGAATGCACGAAATTTTCGATAGTACATGGTTTCGTTCCAACCGATGGTGAGTATCCATGCCATGATGAGAATCGCGGCTTGGCCGATTTCCACGCCGATGTTTGCGGAGAGCAATGATGTTAGGAGTCCAGCGCCGGGCTGGAGCCACACGGAGAGTGCTCCGGCAAAACCGAGACCGTGCAGCAAGCCGAATCCAAATACAATCAATAGCCTAACAGGTTGATGTGGTTTCTTCACAGCTCTTAAATTTTCAAGAGCGACGACGATGAGGCTGAGAGCGATGAATGGCTCAATCCAGTTTCCGGAGATTTTGATGATCCCGCCCGCGGCTAATCCCAGTGTGACAGTGTGAGCAAAAGTGAAAGTGAGAGATTGTGAGAGCAATGATCGCCAGGAGCGTTGATAGAAAAATAGTCCCATAATGAATAGGATGTGATCGAGTCCTTTTGGTAAAACGTGGAGGAAGCCTTGCTTCAAAGCTTCGATCCATGAGGGGCGACCATTGGCGATGAATGGCTGGTTTTTAGTAGGGAGTGGTTTCGATTCGCCGGGTGTAATGACTAAATATTCTGTGGCTTTACCGGGTAGTACTAAAACGAATGAGGGTAGTGCTTGTTGGTTCCAAAAAATCTGCGCGCCGGTTCCTAACGATTTTTCACCTTTCAGCTTGATGCGGAAGTAGGCGCCATCGGTGAGTAGTTCGGGGAAATCCGGTGGGCTTTTGGCGAAGTCGATGAACTCGGCTTTCCATGAAGCGCTTTCTCCTGCGGATTTAACATGCAAGTTTTCCCGCAGATAGAGTTCGGCTTCTTTGCGTAGTGGGGCCCAGCTATTTTCACCGAGATTGACTAACCATTTTCGTTGCGGCGCTGGTGCAGTGGGATTGTCACGTGTCTCAGGAATTGCAAGCCCGACGTCTAGTAGAACTTCGATTTCCCAGGTTTCACTTTTTTTCAACTCGCCAGCGATTTGAGAAACAACGTGGGCTTGGGCGGAAGTGATGAGAGCGATCCATGTTAGAAGGAATCGCAGGGTTTTCATGGAAAATGAAATGATAGAAACAAGAGACGCCCCCTTCAACAGACGGGGCGTCACGCTTCAGCGCAGAAGCGATTTCAGTTAGTTCGTCACGCGCATGGGCATGAGAACGTAGAGAAATGAGCCGTCGATGCGTAAAACGCCAGGACTCATTTCGTCAATGAGATCAAGATAGACGTCATTGCTTTCTAGGGCGCGGAGTGGGGCTTGGAGGAACTCTGGGTTAAAGGCGATTTGCATTTGCGGGCCTTGATAGACGACGTCCATGGATTCTTGTGCTTCGCCGACATCGGGAGAGTTCGCAGTGACTTCGATATGATTTTCGCTGAAGACAAGTTTCACCGAGTTTGACTTGTCAGAAGAGAGAAGGGAGACACGGCGGACGGTTTCTAGTAGAGCTTCGCGGGAAATGATGACGCGTTCATTGCTCTCGCCCGGAATGACTTGGCGGTAATTCGGATAATTTCCCTCAATGAGTTTACTGACTAGAAGGCTATCTCCGACGGTGAAGGAAATCTGGCTGTCGCTGAGTTTAACGATGACGTCACCAGCATCTCCTAACAAGCGTTGTAATTCCTGAACGGCCTTGGTGGGGATGATGACGTCCGTTTCGTGTGAGGCGGGAAACTCCAGATCGGCATCGACCATGGCGAGACGGCGGCCATCGGTGGCCACGAGTGTCATTTTCCCATCACGGAATGAAGTGAAAATACCGTTGAGCACATAGCGTGTCTCATCGGTAGAAATGGCGTAGGAGGTTTTTTGAGGCCGTCACGCAGAGTGGATTGTGGGATTTTAAATTCCTTAGCTCCTTGGAAGTCCGGGAGTGGTGGGAATTCCGCTTCTCCGAGACCGATGATTTTGAAAAAGGAAGGACCGCTGCGGATGGAGGCGTGGTTTTTCGTATCAACGGAGACTTCGATTTCACTGGCGGGAAGCTCGCGAATGATGCTGACGAGGCGTTTCGCTGGGAGCGTCGTTGCTCCTTCTTTCTCGATCTGTGCTTCGATGGAGCCTGTGATGCCCACATCCAAGTCAGTCGTGGTGAACTGAATGCGGCCATTTTTGGCAACAATCAAGACGTTCGAGAGAATGGGTAACGTGGTGCGTGAGCTGACGACATGCTGGACTTTTTGCAGACCGTCGAGAAAGGCTTCCTTGGAGATACGAAACTTCATAAGTGGGAAACTAGCGATTTGTTGTCACGCAGTTTCTGCTTTCACGGCGGCTTGGCAAGCCTTGTGTGAATAATCGCGAAAGTCGTTTTCAGCGGCGGAGCTGAGATTCGATATGGGCGATGCTTTCTTTTAGTCCTGAATCTGAATCGATCATTTCGGTGACTTTTTTGCAGGCGTGAATCACGGTTCCGTGGTCGCGACCGCCGAAGGCTTCGCCGATTTCCATGAGGGAGCCTTTGGTGAGTGAGCGGCTGAGATACATGGCGATCTGGCGGGGAAATGCGATGCTAGCCGGGCGGCGGCGGCTGGTCATATCGGCTAGGCGGACGTCATAGTGTTCCGCAACGACTTTTTGAATAGCGTCTATATTCACTTGGCGGCTGGCTTCTTCGCGGAGTAGGTCGCGGAGCAAATGTTCCACTTTATCGACGGTGACGCTTTCGCCTGCGAGGGATGCGTAGGTGGCCACGCGCATGAGTGCCCCTTCTAGGCGGCGGACGTTCGTGCGGATTTTCTCTGCTAGGAAGGAGAGGACGGATTCATCCACGCGGATTTTCCAGTCGAGAGATTTCTTTTTGAGAATCGCCATTCTCGTTTCTATTTGTGGCGGCTGCATTTCCACGGTCAGGCCGCACTCGAACCGGGAAACAAGGCGTGGCTCTAGGCTTTTGATTTCACAAGCTGGGCGATCTGAAGTGAGGACGACTTGATTCCGCCCGTCTAGCAGCGTGTTGAACGTGTGGAAAAATTCTTCTTGTGAGCGCTCCTTGCCGGCTAGGAACTGCACATCGTCGATGAGTAGTACATCTGAGCTGCGATAACGACGGCGGAATTTCTCGATGTCACCACGGCGGACAGAGTCGATGAATTCGTTGGTGAATTTTTCGCATGTTAGATAAATGACCCGCGAACCAGGTTGGCGCCGCAGTAGCTCGTGACCGACAGCTTGCATCAAGTGAGTTTTACCGAGACCTGGGCCGCCGTAGATGAAAAGTGGATTGTACCCGATGCCTGATTTTTTGGCGACGGCTTCGCACGCGGCGTGAGCGAATTGACTGTTCGTGCCGACGACGAAACTGGCGAAGGTGTTTGCTGGATTGAGTCCAGCAGCCTTAATGCGTTTATCGAGTGCTTCGCCTTCCAGGAGAGTGGCTTTTGTCGGGTGAGAGTAGGACGATTTACTCGGTGAGATAGAATCGTTAAGAAACGCGCTTTCTTCACTCACAGTGATCCTTACCTCACGCACATCATCGAATACGCCAGTCACTGCCATGGTCAGTTCTGGTAGATAATTCGTTTCAATCCAGACTTGGTGAATTTCACCTGGTACAGCGATGGTGCCGACGTCGTCCTGCACGCCTAACCATTCTGCGGCACGGAACCAACGCTGAAACGCGTCAGGGCTGACTAAGGCACTCAAAGCATCGCAGACTTCACTCCAGCCACTGTTTTTTGAAGAGGCTTCTTCAAAATTATCTTCTATTTCCTGCGTTACTAAATTTTGGGAGCCCATTATGGATCGATCTATTTAAAAAATTGTTAGTCGCTTTCGTGAGCAGCTTTTTTCGAGGAAAATCACGTAGCGAGGTTCAAACCATGAGTCGATCAAATCGTCTGTGGAGAAGTTTTTTACTTACCCAGCAGATGAAAATTTCTCTCCCTATTCCACAAGCGTTCCACGGGTTATTTTTTTTAAAACTTGACCTAAAAATTAATACGGATTTCCAAATCATCCAATAATCTAACTAGATAAAATTTCTTTATCTATCTTGTAATCAGTGAATTATGCGTGTGGCGATTTCGTCATAATCTCTGCGATGATGTAGATGCTCCTTAGAAAGGCTGGTATCAATAAGATGCGTTCAAGGATCGTTGTGGCGTCTTAAAGCACATCGCGACAGCAACGGTAACCAGCGTGCCAAACATGATGCGCCACGTGAAGGTGATCATGGGCAACCATTCAAAATTTTTGTAAAGTGGTGCACCCCGGAACATTTCCCAAACGACGTTGGGGAGATTGCTCAGATAGGCAACAGCGATGATGCCTGCTAGCATCGCAATCAGATTTCCCATCTCGCTGCCGCGAGATTTGGTGAATAGGGCAACCATGAAAATTCCTAACAGAGAGCCGTAGGTGTAGCCAAAGCTGCTGAAAATAATCCCGATGATACTCAAGTCTGGATTCTTTGCTTTGATAAAGGCGATGAGCAGACCGACGGAAATGAGGATAACGGCAAATCCTAGTGTGCTGAGTTTCATGACTTTCACCCGTGCATGCTCTTCATCAGGAGTTTTGAACCAGCGGAAATGAAAATCTCTGGAGTAGCTCGTTGCCAGTGCATTCATCGCAGTGCCCAGAGAACCCATGGTGGTGGCCAGCACGCCAGCGATTACCAATCCGCGTAATCCGCCCGGCATCACATCGATGACAAAGTGAGGGAAAACTCGCGAGCTATCCACTTTTCCGTTTGGATTCGTCGGTAAAATTTCATCCGTGACGATATGGCCGTAGTAGACGGAGAGCAAAATCCCGATCATTAAAACGGCGAAAGTCACCGGGATATCCGCGACCCCAGACAGAATTGTGGCGACGGCACTTTGACGTTTATTTTTCGCCGTTAGCATCCGTTGCACCATGTCTTGATCCGTGCCGTGAGTGGCTAGGGTGACGAAAAGGGAGCCTAGAAATGCGGCCCAGAGATTATACGTGCTTTCTAGGACACTTTTAATGGTGGCCCAAGCAGCCCCATATTTTTCGATAAATTCCGGACTCGCGGTTTTATCACCTTTCCACGTCCAGACCTTTAAATCGTTAGGGCCTGTTAAGTGGCTTTTCGCTCCTTCCCAGCCGCCTGGAATATGGCTTAATAAATACCACACAGAGAAACCCAGTGCTGCAAATAACACGGTAATTTGCAATACATCCGTCCAGATCACCGCTTTGATTCCTCCCAGAGCGGTGTAGGCGGCAGTGAGAATGGAGATGAAAACTAATGCACCGCCCGTGATCCAGAACTGGTCCCAATTACTCAGCGGTTGATTTGGATTTAGCTGATCCCAAATTACGACGATCAGCAACGTCGGAACCCACAGCCGCGAACCACTTGCGAGTGAGCGCGTGATTAAAAAAATCACGCTTGAGAAACTCCGTGTTTTTGGGCCAAAGCGATGTTCAAGAAACTCATAAACACTCACCACATCATGCTTATAGAAAGCAGGAATGAAAACCGCGCTGACGACGAGCCTCGCTAACAGATAGCCGATCATCAACTGGGCGTAGAGGAAGTTTCTGTGTTCAAAACCATCTCCCGGTGCACCGAAAACGTGCCAGCACTGATCTCAGACGCCAGGATCGAGGCCAGCACCGCCCACCAAGGAATGGATCTCCCGCCCAGAGCGAATTCGGATACGTCGTTATTTCGGCGACTAAAATACCAGCCGATCCCGATGATGATCGCGAAGTAAATTCCGATAATGAAGAGATCGAGCAAAACAGCAGAAGACATGCTGGAAATGCTATGTCACCACGCTGGCGATCCAAGCTAGAAGTTCAATTCGAAAAACTTGTTAAGTGTTAGAAATATTTAGGGCAATCTCTAACGCTTTTACTCTTTCGATTAGTTTCGGTAAACGCCGGACACGGGCTTGTGATTTCATTTCCTCTGTGATGGGCACTGCGGGCTTGCCTGCGTAGACACCTTTCCCAGGCAGACTGGTAGTGACGCCACTGCGTGCGGCGATCATCGCATTCTCGCCGATCGTCACGTGGCCAGCGATGCCAGCTTGTCCACCTAGTGTAACGTAATCTAGAAGTTTTGCACTGCCTGAAATGCCGGTGTGAGCGACGATGAGGCAATGCTTCCCAATTTCACAGTTGTGCCCGATCTGGACAAGATTATCGATTTTGGTCCCTTCGCCGATGATCGTTTTGCCGAAGCGCGCCCGGTCAACCGTTGTGTTCGCGCCGATTTCTACGTCGTCGTGTATTTCCACGATTCCGACTTGGTCGATCTTTACATGGCGGCCTTCGGAAAATTCGTATCCGTATCCGTCTGAGCCAATGACCACTCCGGGCTGGAGGATGACGCGGTCCCCTAAAACGCAGCGCTCGCGAATTGAGGCATTTGCCATGATTATACAATTTTTCCCGATGACGACGTCTTCTAGGATCACGCTATTTGGGCCGATGTCCGAGCCATCACCCACTTTTGCTCCCGCAGAAATGACGGCTCCTGCGGCTACGCGGACCGTCTCGGAATTAATCACGGCGCTAGGATCTACAAATGCGTGTGGATGAATGCCGGGAATGAATTTCCGCGTAGCAGCTGCAAAATGGCGGACCACCACTGCGAATGACAGCGAGGGATTTTCTACGGCGATGAGCGCCGTTCCAGGAGGGCCAGTTGTGACATTTCGCGGGACGATGACCGCTGCCGCTTTTGTTTCAAGAAACTGATGATAGTATTTCTCGTTACCCAGAAAGCTAACATCCTGCGGACCAGCACGATCGAGTGCCGCCATTCCAGCTAAAGGCAAATCGAGCTCGCCTCGGACGATGTTTCCATCGATCCATTTGGCGAGCTCGGATAGCGTCAGGACAAAAGTCAATTCAGAGATCGTTTTGTGCCTTTCGGGAAGTTAGTTGCCAGCACCTGTGGGAGCTGGAGTGGTCGCAGGAATTTCCAATTTAGGAGCTTCTTCACCTTCTTTGATGAGGGAGCCTTCTGGCGCGTCTTTGTTCAGATCTTTTAAAATGCTAGGTGTGATATCTGAGGAATCCTTTGAGTAGAGTAGGAAAGGAACTTGTGAAGCACTAGTTCCGGATTTGTCGATCACGTAGTCGAAATTATCAGCTTTTGCTTTTTCTTCTACCAGCTTCCGGATTTCTTCCAAAATTCCTCTCATGCGTTGCATCATTCTCTCATTGAGAGCTTGCTGGCGGCGCTGGATGAACTCGCGGCGCTCGCGATCCAATGCGATGCCTTCTTGGTTTTGAGCTCTTAAGTCTTTCTCAATGGCCTGTTTCTTCGAATCGTTGATGGCTGGATCATCGAACTGTTTTTTCAGCTTGCTGAGGCTTTCCTCCAGTTCACGGATGCGTGTCATCCGCTCGTTATTTTCTTTTTGGATCTTCGCTTTCTCCGCGTTGATTTCCTTTTGGGCCTCATTTGTGCGGTAGTATTGCTTGAAAAGCTCCTGCATGTTGACGGTCGCAATGTTCAGTTTGCTCTCTTGAGCGGCTGCTACAGAGATGAACGAAGCCGCAATCGCGACAGATAGAAAATGACGAATTTTGCTCATGGAATAAGTATGTTGTGGTTCCAAACAGGGATAACGTCGCCTAAACATGAACAGATTTTTTAGCGCGTCAACGCTCATCCCAGTGAATAAGGGGTTTTTGGTATCCCTGAAATATTTTTCGCGCATGAATTTCCCAGCAGGCATTGAGGTATGATTTGTAATTGCTACACAGACGCTTGCAAAGTAACTGCTTCTGACTTGTCATGAGTGATGGACTATTTGGCGCGGGCACGCGATGTGATTGATATCGAAATTGAAGGACTGCGGCGTATGTCGGCGCAGCTGAATGATCATTTTGCTGAGGCGGTAAAAATTTTACAAACCACCTTAGAAACTCGCGGGAAAATCGTCGTGATCGGGGTGGGAAAATCAGGAAATGTCGGCCAAAAAATCGCCGCGACATTGAATTCCACGGGAGCCACGGCGGTCGTGCTGGATTCTCAAAACGCGCTGCATGGAGATTTAGGTCTGTTGTCTGATGGGGATGCTGTCATCGCGCTCTCTTATTCTGGTGAGACACAAGAATTGGTCAATTTGCTGCCTTTTCTGCGGCGTTTCGAAGTCAAATTGATCGGCTTAACAGGCAAGGCGGATTCCACGCTTTCCCGTTTCAGTGAGGTGATTTTGGACACGTCCGTAGAGCGTGAAGCTTGCCCACTCAATCTAGCGCCGACCTCATCATCTACCGCCATGCTGGCGATGGGTGATGCATTGGCGATGGTTTTATTAGAGGCGCGTGGATTTACGGAACAAGACTTTGCCCGATTCCACCCTGGCGGTTCGCTAGGCCGTGCCTTGCTGACCCGCGTTTCTGATATCATGCGCGCCGACGCGCTGTTGCCTACAGTAATTGAAAGCGCAAATGTCTTCGCGGCGCTGGACGCGATGAATGGCGTCCGTGCAGGGGCTTGCCTGATTCTAAATTCAGCGGGTGGTCTGGCTGGCATTTTCACCCATGGCGATTTCGCCCGCAGTTTCCGAAACGATCCGTTGCTGGGAGAAAAACCTGTCGCGCAACTCATGACGCGTAACCCGATCACTGTTCAAGCCAGTGATCTGGCGGTGGAAGTATTAAGAACAATCGGTCAAAACCGGATCGACGACATCGTCGTGCTGAACGAAGCAGGAGTTCCCGTCGGCTTGATCGATACGCAAGATTTCGCGCGATTGAAAATTGTCTGATTTCTGTCGGTGAAAGCTCTCTAGTTCACTCGTGTCTCAGTGCCTCAATCGGATCGAGTGAAGCGGCGCGGCGGGCGGGCATGAAACCGAAGATGATTCCGATGGCGGCGGAGAAAACAAAGGCGATCAGATTGATCTTTGGGTCGAATATAATGGTGCGCCGACGACTTTTGCTAGGGAGGCACAGAGAGTATAAGCCAGCAAAATTCCCGAGATACCCCCGACGCAAGAGAGCGTTACGGCTTCGACAAGGAACTGTAATAGCACTTCCCGCGCCCGCGCCCCGATTGCTAGGCGAATGCCGATTTCCCGAGTCCTCTCAGTGACGGAAACCAACATGATATTCATGATGCCAATGCCTCCGACCAATAAACTCACTCCCGCAACTGCGCCTAATAGCGAGGTCATCACTGCGGTGCTGGAACTAACCGCTTCCGCGATTTGACGGGTATCAGTGATCGAAAAATTGTTATCCTCATTGCTCTCTAAATTTCTGCGCTCCCGCATCAAACTGGTAATATCGGCGATGATATTAGCACTGGAAAAGCCATTTGCACCCGAGACCAAGATTTGGTTAATATCCTGTGAGGAGTTTTTGCCACTAAAACGGCGCTGCAGCGTGGTGTATGGCATGATAATGGTGTCATCTAGATCATCGCCCCAGCCCCCTTGACCCTTTGACACGGTGACTCCTATGACCGTGATGGCACCACCCTTGAGGCGGATTTTTTCCCCTAGTGGTGAAATGTTTCCGAAAAGCTCTTTGCGGACAGTTTCACCAATCACACAAACGGTGGCGCCTTTTTTGACGTCTGTATCATCAAAAAAGCGCCCTTCTTTGATCTTCCAGTTGGTAATCTTGAAATAGGCTTCTGAGGTTCCCTGTAGGGCCGTGGAGCGCGCATTTTCTTGGAATGTTGCGAGAGAATTTAAATTGATGATAGGAGCTGTGTTTTCGACTCCAATGCTCTGAATTCGGACTGCCTCAACGTCTTTGATGCTAAACCTCGGTGCCGATTGTGGTCCCCATCCTTGCCCAGGACGAAGGATGATCAAATTGCTGCCCATTTTCGAAATTTGTGATTTCACGACCTCGGTGGCCCCGCGCCCCAGTGTGACCATCGTGATCACCGCAGCCACACCGATGACGACTCCCAGCACGGTCAGAAATGCGCGGGTGAGGTTACGCCGGATTTCCCGAAGGGCGATGATGAAAGCGTTGAAAAACATCTCAGTGACTTGGGAGAGAGCGGTTAGAGTTTAGTTGATCACTGGCGATGAGGCCGTCTTTCACCCGGACGACTCGTTTTGCATAAGAAGCGACATCATCTTCATGAGTCACCATGATGATGGAAATGCCGCGTTCAGAATTCAGGCGACAGAGTAGCTCCATGATTTCCAGAGTCGTTTTTGAATCGAGATTCCCGGTTGGCTCGTCAGCGAAAAGCGTTCCCGGATTTGTCACGATGGCACGAGCGATCGCGACGCGCTGTTGTTGACCGCCGGAGAGCTCCGCGGGCGTGTTACGCGTTTTATCTGGAATTCCAACACTGGCTAGAGCGGTTCGCGCGAGCTCATGGCGCTGTTTTTGTGAATATCCACGATAAAGCAATGGAAGCTCCACGTTTTCTAGAGCGGATGTTCTCGCTAACAGATTGAAGCCTTGAAAAATGAAGCCTAACGCATGTCTGCGAAGGAGTGAGCGCTGATCTTTACTCAAGCCTTCCACTTGGATTCCCTGAAACTGATAGCTGCCAGATGTAGGCGTATCGAGAAAGCCCAACAAATTCATCAGTGTTGATTTGCCAGATCCGCTGGGGCCCATGATGGCAACAAATTCACCGATGCGGATATTTAGATCCACTCCGCGCAATGCCTTGAACTCCGCATCGCCCTTGCCATACGTTTTGGTTAGATTGTGCAGTTCGATTAGAGATTCTCCACTCATTGTTCTGAAGGGAGTTGAGCGCTGATAACCACGGGCATGCCTTCACGGAGAGCATCACTTGTTACCTCGGTAAAGCGTCCATCTGTTAGGCCAGGGCTTACTTTAATTTCAAATGGTTTATCGTTTTTGATGATATGCACGCGTGGTTCACTAGGACTGGATTGGATGGTTGGCTTCGACGCGGATCTCCACCTTCTCCTGGGTGAAAGACTTTGCACGAGGGTTTCTTTTTTCTTTTCGGCTTTGCCCAGCATCTCAGCAGCTATTGGGTCGAAACGTAGGGCAGAGTTTGGCACAAGCAGGACATTTTCCAGTTTTGCCACGGAAATGTCAGCCGTAGCCGTCATTCCAGGACGCAGGCTGAGGTCGTCATTTTCGACTCCTAGCTCTGCATTATAGGTGACGACGTTATTCGTCACTACGGAGCCGAACGCCACGCGTTTCACGGAGGCATTATAAGTACGTGCGGGCCATGCATCAACAGTAAATGAGGCGAATTGCCCTTCTTTTAAACGCCCGATGTCTGCCTCCGCCACGGTGACTACCAGATCCATTTTTCGTAAATCCTCAGCGATTAGAAATAACACAGGTGCAGTGAATGAAGCGGCCACCGTTTGCCCGACTTCCACGGAGCGATTTAAAACGATGCCATCAACGGGTGAGCGAATGATCGCTTTTGATAGATCACGCTGGATCGCTTTCAAATCCGCCTCGGATTGCGCAACGGAAGCGTCAGCACTTTCTAGGTCTGCCTGAGCGCGTGCTTCTGCGGCGATGGCTGTATCCATCACTGCGCGAGATGGGGTTTTCCCACCGCTGATCCGGTTTAGCTCTTGCAATCGATCCAATGCGCTGGTGCTTTCTAACAACGTTGCTTTTGCCTCGCTGACTCTCGCTTTGGCAGCCAGTAAGGCGGCGCGATTCCGCTCGGTTTGTTGTGAAAGTTTAGACGTATCCAGCTCTGCGAGTGGATCTCCTTTTCAATCACATCATTGGTATCCACATGGACCGCAGAAATGGTGCCGGAGAGCTCGCTGCCGACGGTGACTTGGTTTGTTGGGGCTAGGTTACCAGTGGCGGTAACATTCAGCTCCAGATTTCCACGGGTGATTTCTTCTGTGTTATAAATCGGGCCAGTTTCTTTTTCGGGCTGAAGGAAAAAATACCAAACGGTAGTGCCTAACAGTGTGATGATGAAAATACCGATGCCCCATTTTTTCACCGGGTGACCTGGTTTGGCGGCAGTGATTATTTCAGCGAGTTCCTCACTGGATAAGTCTTTTTTCATACGGGAAAAATCTGTAGAAGCGTCATGACCAGCCACCGCCTAAAGCGTTGTAAAGCTGGATGTAAGAGATGGTTCGTGCGGCACGGACATTGAAGAGATCGTTTTCCAAGCCCAGCAAGGTGCGTTGTGCATCGAGTAATGTCAAAATATCGGCGACGCCTGCTTGGTAGCGCTGTTGCGCTAAGTTGGCTGTTTCCCGTGCAGCGGCAGTCGCTTTTTCTAAAGTCACTAACCTTTCACTGGTGCGGCGGCAGGCGATGAGAGCGTCTTCTGTTTCTGATAGAGCACTTAAAACCGTTGAACGGTAGTTTTGTAGTGCTTGTTCTTCAGCAGCATTTTCTGCAGCGATGTTAGAACGAATGCGTCCTGCATCAAAGATCGGTCCGGAAAGCCCGGCGATTATCCCAGCACTGGCGGATTCTGGATTGAATAACTTTCCGGTGCTTAGTGCATTCAGGCCGAGTGTGCCAGAGAGATTGAGCGATGGATACTGCTCTGCTTTTGCAGCACGTGAATTCGCAGCGGCGGCAAGAAGTTGATAACCTGCGATGCGGACATCGGGTCGTTGGCGTAAGGTGTTAGCAGGAATGCCTACGGCGAGACTTTGCGCGGGATTCGGGATCGATTTTCTCCCAGAACTCAGCAAGCGATCAAGGCCGCCAGGTTCCTTTCCTGATAGGAGCGCCAGTAAATTTTTTGTCTGCGCGATGGCTTGCTCTAAAGAGGGAATGCCAGCGCGGGCTTGCTCTAAACTGCTAGATGCTTGGCTGGATTCCAACGTGTCTGTCTCGCCAGCTTGATTTCGCCAACCGGCGAGCTGTGAGGTTTCACTGCGGGTTTTCACGATGCGGCGCAGCACGTCTAGTTCTGCTTCAGCCACGCGGAGATTGGTGTAAGCGATCGCGATTTCAGAAGTCAGTGCGGATTGCACAGAGTGGAAATTTTCCTGGCTCACACCTAACTGCGCAGAAGCCGCCTCTAGGGAGCTGCGGTTCTTACCGAAAAGATCTACCTCCCAAGAAGCATTCAGATTTGCCGCCTGCGAGCTGTTAGAATCGCCGTCAAAGCCCTCCCTTTTCGAGGCATTTCCACTGCTGGAGACTGATCCACTTAGCGCGGGAAATAATGAAGCGGCTTGTGCATTTCGGCGGGCACGAGATTCGCGAATGCGGGCAGCAGCGGCAGCGACATCCGGACTATTTGCGATAGCAGTGGAAATGATTTTGCTAAGTGTGGGATCTTCAAATCGTTTCCACCAGCGGGAAAGATCGCGCGACGGAGATGCCACCGGAAAGCCTCCTGCGTTTTTCCAATCCGCAGGTAGTGACATTTTCTCCTGCCGCAGCTGTGGAGAAACGCCGCAGCTCATCATGATGAGGCTGGTAAAACTCAGGAGAATAATCGGTTTCATGCGTCTAATCTAACAGCGCCTTTCAAGTACAATGCGACACAGATACGCATCCAAATCAAGAAGCTTGCTCAAGAACGAAAAAAAATGAAAACGAGCACGCAGACTCATTTTCTCGAATCAAGGCAGGGATGTTTCCGCTGCCAGATGATTCATCGCTCGATGAATGGCTTGTAACATCGCCACTGCCTTCGCGCCGTCTCCGTGGATGCAGATGGTTTTTATCTCTTCGTTCGATAATAACTGCATCGTTTGGGAAACTGCGGTTTCGACATCCGTAATCAACGCGCCGGGTTCGGTCCGTGGCATGAGCGAGCCATCTTCCCGGTAACGGCGATCCGCGAAACCTTCGCCACAAACGGTGAGCCCGGCAGCGCGGCCAGCGGCTGCCAAACAGCCATTCGGTAATGCATAGAGCTTTAGCTCCTTAGAAATATTGGAAATCCCCTTGATCGCAGCGGCAGCTAGTGACGAATCGCGGTTTGCCTGATTATAAAGTGCGCCGTGGAGTTTTACGTGATGAAGATTCCCGCCAGCTTCGGCTAATAGGCTGGCCAGTTTCTCGACCTGGCACCTTACCAGCTCGGTGACTTTTTCCAAAGGCATGACCACCGCCAAACGCCCGAAATTTTTAGGATCTTCGTATCCAGGTGCGCACCGATTTTGATGCCGGCAGCCATGGCTGTGGCGATGGTGCGGCGCATCGTGGCTTCGTTGCCCGCATGACCACCGCAGGCAATGTTTGCCGAGTGAATCAGTCCGATGATCGTATCATCTTCCGTTCCGCCTTCGCCGAGATCCGCATTGAAATCGATGGTTCGCATGGGGCCTTTTTAGCAGGCTTCATCCAGTTATCAATCAATCTCAATATTTCTCAAATTGAGATTTGAATTGCCACCGGGAGCACGTTGTTACTAATTTGACAGAAATTGAGAGAAACTAGTAATTGCCATGAAACTTCCAGAGAAAGCACCAGCATTCCACGAAATTTATCAACAATTACCGCCGGAAAGTTTTTCTAAAGCGCTTAATTACAATGATAAAGATGATTATCGCCATTGGGACGAACTGAAGCACCGCGCACCGCCGGAAGGCATGAATCGCGCTGAATGGTGGCTCGCGCTGAAATGGCGGCGTTTACCGGGAAAGAAAATGATCCCGCTGAAAGACCGAAATGGGCTGGTTTTCGGATTTTCCCTGCCCGATCAAATCGCGAGGCAACTTCATGAGATCGATCTCGGTGCAGGTGGCCGCATCGGGATTTCAGAACTGGTAGCGAATCCTGATACACGAGATCAGTATTTGATCCGGTCGCTCATGGACGAGGCCATCACATCCAGCCAGCTGGAAGGAGCCGTGACGACGCGAGAAGTCGCCAAGGACATGCTTCGTTCTGGGCGAAATCCCAAGGACAAGAGTGAGAGGATGATTTTCAACAACTACCGGACGATGGGTCACATCCGGGAAATTAAAAATCAGGACATGACTCCGGAGCTGATCTTCGAGCTCCATCGCATGGTGACGGATGGCACCTTGGACAATCCCGGCGCTGCAGGGCGTTTACGCCAGCCAGATGAGCTCATTACGGTGGAGGATGAGGAAGGTGAAATCATGCATTTACCGCCAAATGCGGCCGAGCTGCCAGTGCGCCTTGCTGAGATGTGTGCCTTTGCCAATGCCACATCCAGCGAGCCATTCATCCACCCTGCGATCCGGGCGATGATCTTGCATTTTTGGTTAGCCTACGATCATCCCTTTGTGGATGGAAATGGTCGCACCGCGCGAGCTTTGTTTTACTGGGCGATGTTACATTCGGACTACTGGCTATTTGAGTTTATCTCCATTTCAGATGTTCTGAAGCGTGCCCCGGTGAAATACTACCGCGCTTTTCTCCATACAGAGACAGACGAAAATGACCTGACATACTTCCTGCTGCACCACTCAGAAGTCATTAGAAAAGCCATCAATAACCTGCACCTCTACATTTCTAAAAAAACTCGGGAAACCCATGAGAATGCAAAAATATTGAAAAATCTTCGCCATTTCAATCACCGCCAGCAAGCCGTGATCGGTCATGCTCTCCGCCATTCTCATGCGGCTTTTACGATAGAATCGCATCAGAACAGCCATGATACCGCTTACAATACCGCTAGGACAGATTTGCTGAATTTGGTCACGGAGGGGATTTTGGAGCAATCGAAGAGTGGGAAAAAAATGGTTTTCCATGCGAGTTCTGCCTTGGAGAAAATTTTGCGTGAAACGAAGCATTGATGGACTGCGAAAATCACAAAATCTCGCATTGAAATTGACCCGAGTTGGCACCGGAGCGAAAGTTTCGCCGTGCGTTCGATTTTAATCACAGGCGGAAACGGCGGGCTGGGTCTCGGGATCGCCCGATATTTTCTCGATCAGGATGCCGAGGCGCGGGTGTGGCTCGGCGTCCGGACAAATCGGAGCGAAGCGGGAAAATTAGCCGCCGGATTTCCGGAGCGATGCCGTTTGATCGAGCTGGAAGTCACAAAGCCAGAGGCTTGGAAAGCGGCGATTGAAACGATTACGGAATCGGATGGCCGGCTAGATGTGTTAGTCAATAACGCGGGAATGCATCGCGATTGTTTGCTAGCGGCGATGCCGGATGAGTCTTGGCATTCGGTGATCTCGGCGAATTTAGACGCAGTTTTTCACGGCTGCCGCGCGGTGGTCACTCCGATGATGCGGCAGCGATTTGGCCGAATTATCAATATTTCCTCGCTCAGTGCGATTCTCCCGCCGCTGGGCCAGACGAATTACGCAGCGGCAAAGGCTGGCGTTGTCGCGCTAAGCCAAACGTTGGCGAAAGAAGTCGCCCGCTCCGGGATCACCGTGAATTCCGTGCTGCCCGGCTTTATTGATACAGAAGCTCTCGGCGAAATGGACGAGGAGGCCCGTAAAAACGCCCAACGCGGAATCCCGATGCGTCGCTTTGGCAAACCACAAGAAGTGGCGGCGGCGGTTTATTTCCTTGCAGGAAGTGATGCGGGTTACATCACTGGCGCGGCCTTAAAAATCGATGGTGGCATTTTTTAACGGAATTAAATGGCAACTTTATGGACGGTGAAGCACTGCGGCAAAAAATCAAAGAAGTGATGGTGGAAGAGCTGATGCTGGAGCAAAGCCCGGCGGAGATCAGCAATACGATTGTCATTTTTGGCGGTAATGGATTGGGTCTAGACTCGGTGGATGCGCTACAGTTAGTCGTAGGATTGGAAAAACATTTCGGCTTAAAAATCGGCAATTCGGATGAAGCGAAAGGCATTTTAGAAAGCGTGGAAACCATCGCGCAAGAGATTGAAAAATCCGCTTAATCGATGGCCCTGTCCGCTCGTGTCAAAGCGTCTCTGATTTTTTCCCTCAAGCTATTACTCACGGGACTTTGCCTCTGGTGGGGCGTTTTCTCAGGTGAAAGTCGAAAACTCGGTTTTCACTAGGCCGAGCGGGATTGATTACCGCTGGTGCGTGGCAGGAGCAGCGTTGGCTGGAGTTTCCATGGTGTTTTTAGCCCTGAGGTGCTGGTTCTTTTTACGCGGGCAATCCATTGCTGTCGGGCTAGGGAGAATGCTAGAACTGACGATGATCGATAGCCTTTTCAGCCTAGTGTCGTTTAGCGGTCTGGGAGGTGATGCGGCGCGGATCATCCTACTGATCCGAGACCATCCGGGGAAGAAATTGGCCATCGCGATGGCGGTCATGGCAGATCATCTTGCGGGCCTAGTTTCGCTCTCTTTGATCTTTTTGTCATCTCTGTGGCGAAGTTTGATAGCATCGTTAACCAGAGCATTTTGGGAGCTGGGATCATTCAATTTGCTTGGGTCTATCTCGGCGGAGGTTTGGCGATGGTGGCGATGATTTTTGTTTGCGCCTCGCCGCCAGTGCATCGACGGATTCACGCAAACGACCGCTTTGGCAGCTGGCCAATGATGAAACGAATCCCAGAGCTGTACGATGGTTACCGTAGGAACTGGAAATTTGCGCTCGGCGGGCTAATCGCATCATTCTTCATGCTCTTTGCTTTTTCTCATCTTATTATTGCGGAATGCGGGCAGTCGGCGGCACAGCAAATTACGGCGCAGTCATTTCGGCGATGCCTGTGATCGATGCGATCAGTGGCTTGCCCATTTCAGTGGCTGGTGTTGGCGTTCGGGAAAAGTTGTTTGAAGTGCTGATGCATGATCTCGCCGGGGTCGCGCCTGCCACCGCTGTCGCTGCCTCACTGGTCGGTTTTGCGTGCAATGGGCTGTGGGCGGCATTGGGAGCATTGTTCTTTCTGAAAAAACGAGATCGCGTTACCGCAGCAGAGCTGAAAGCGGCTCAATTAGAATAACTGTTGGATTCTCCAACGCTCGCAAGCTTGCAGTGACGCGCATTTGAAGCCACATTAGCTCTGTGAATGGGAGAATTTTAAGAATC
>JAAURL010000007.1 GCA_012032235.1 Akkermansiaceae bacterium
GCGCGCTCGATGAGATTGATCGTCTCGATTATCCGATGAAGAGCGTGATGCGTTGATCAGCGAAATACTCGATCCATTGATTGAAAAAGATCCGCAATATGCTTTGGAGCGTTTTGCTGATAAAATCAAAACCGACCCTGATGACATCGGATCACAACTATCCTCTGCCATGCGAGCCTGGGCGCAAAAAGATCTGGGCGCAGCCACCGCATGGCTAGATCGCAAGATCGCTGCGGGAGATTTCGATAGTAAAACGCTGGATGGCCAAAGCGATGTGCGTGAGGAATTTGAAGCAGCGTTGTTAGGAAGTTTAATTGAAAAAAATCCAGCGGCGGCTTTTGCCCGATTAGGTGCGCTACCAGAAGGTCAGAGGCGAAATGTTTTAGAATACTTGCCATTCGGCGAGCTTAGCTCAGAAGCGCAGAAATCTTACGCTGACCTTCTCCGCCAATTAGTTCCGGCAGATGAGCGCGCTGGCTCATTCGCTCACCTGGCTTCGGAACTCGCCATTGATGGGGATTATTCAAAGGCAGACCAATTTCTCAGCTCCGTGGGAGCCGGGCCAGATGAACGCGTCGCTGTGGCACGCCAGACCGCAGAATCGGTGGTCGCTGCACTGGGTCGTAAAGGCGGTGTAAATCGTCAAAGCATTGATGAATTGCGGAGTTGGCTGACTAAACAAGCTCCCGGAAAAGAGGACGAGCTCACTGGAAGAGCACTGGCTGAAGCGACCCAACATTTAGGCAAACTCAAATACGATGAAGCCGCAAAGCTGGTGTTACACTACCACAAAGCTAGCAAGAACGATGATGCGCTATCCAGTTTTATCCGCTCATTTTCACGGCGCTCCAACCCAGAGAGAGTCAACTCCCTATTACCACAGATTCGTGATCCTGAACTGCGCGGCAGGTTAGAACGCCGCTATCAATAAAGTCAGAAAAGATGAAAATTTCCCTAACTCTATCTGTTATCATTCTGGCAGTGGGCTTCTGGTTGGGAGCGACCCAACATCACAAACTATCAGACCTGCGCTCGAATCATCAGAAGTCACTTTCCATTGCCGAGAAAATGGGAGTTTCAACTGATTTTGTAGATCAGAAAGCTGGAGACAAAGAACCAAGACGCCCGCGTGATCAGACCACTGTCGATCTCAAAGCGCTGATTTCTAAATTTACCGCCTTGGCCAAAGAACTAGTAACCAGCGAAGATGATCCACGGTTAGAAAAACGCACTGCTGAACTCATCAAACAGATAGGCCGGCTAGGCCAAGGCGATTTATCAAAGGTGCTAAAGACATTATGGGAGGATGAATCATTAACGCTAGAATCTCGGCGCAATCTCATCGCTGATACGCTGATGGTGCTGAGCGCGAACAAACCCGCTACGGCTGTCGCCCTTTTTGCGGAATCTTCAAAATCACTAGAGTTTGACGACATCACAAATTTAAGTTTTCCGCGTCACTGGCAAGTTGGGCAAAACTCGATCCCTTCGCGGCCATGGATTGGCTAAAGAAAAATGGAGCTAGCTATCCCGACCTAGCAGATGAAGATGCGCTGCAAACCATCATCTCTGGCGCAGCCCAAAAAGATCCTAAACTCGCTTTCGACCTACTGGATAAAGGCAACCCAGATGACCTAGCAGATGGAATCAGCTCCATCGCAGAAGCCGCAAAAATGGAGAGCAAAGGACGGCGATATTGAATGAACTGCGGACTCGCCTTGCGAAGATTTCTGACCCAGCCGAACGCGAAGAATATCTCCAAGGTGCCCTGGAATCGATGGCTCAGAATTTAACGAAGGAAAGTTTTGAGTCCTTAGAATCGTGGATGAAAACGGCCAAGCTCAGCCCTGAAGAAAATGCCCATTTTGTCTCCGGCCTTTCCTATGATGAGACGCAGCAGGACACAGGTCGCTGGGTCGAATGGATGCAGAATCACATCCCGAAAGATCAGTTAGTAGATCGTGTTGATGGCCTCGTAGGACAGTGGACCCAAGAGGACTATGTCGCTGCTGGGAAATGGCTAACAACTGCGCCTCCTGGTCCGGCTAAAAACGCGGCAATCAGCAGCTATGCTTTAACTGTAGCGGAATACGAGCCGCAAACCGCCGTGCAATGGGCACTTACTTTACCAGAAGGAGAAATGCGCACCGGCACCCTTCAGGGCATTTACGATAATTGGCCGAAAACGATGCCGCTGCTGCGACTGTATTCGCTCGGCAGCATGGGATCACTATCAACGGCAACTAATGGTTTTCTCTTCGTTACAACTCGCGCACGCGGAAGGTATCTCCCTGGCGAACATCACCTGTTTCCACGCCTTTGCGGAACCACCTCATCCGCTGTTGTGAAGTGCCGTGGGTAAATGAATCAGGAACAACGCGCCCCTGAGCTTGTTTTTGCAAAGTATCATCACCGATCGCGTTAGCGGCGTTCATTGCTTCTTCCAAATCGCCATTTTCCAGGAATTGGAACTTTTCATGTGCCTTGCGTGCCCAGACGCCAGCGAGGAAATCTGCCTGGAGTTCCAGGCGAACGGAAAGCTCGTTTTTTTCTGCCTCAGAGACTCGGCTTTGTGCTTGGTGCACTTGGTCAGAAGTGCCTAACAGCTTCTGCACATGGTGGCCTACTTCGTGGGCGATGACATAAGCTTGTGCGAAATCCCCCGGCGCACCAAAGCGTTGGCTCAGCTCACGAAAAAACGAAAGGTCCACGTAGATTGTCTTGTCTGCCGGGCAATAAAACGGACCGACTTGTGCATCGGCAAAGCCACAACCAGAGCGGACACCATTTGAAAAGAGCACGAGCCGTGGCTTTTCATAAGTTCTTCCCAATGCGCGGAACTGTTCTTCCCAGACTTCTTCAGTGGTGCTGAGCACTTTTTTCACGAGGCTCACCATCTTTTCATCTTCTGGTGAACTCTGATATTCAGACTGTTCTTGCTGCGGTGCCTGCTGCCCGGCCATGTCTAGCAGCTGCTTTGGATCGCCACCTAGAAACATGACGATCACGACCAAAAGCAAAGTTCCAATACCGCCACCGAGCACCAATCCGCCACCTCTACGACCACCGCCCTCGGCACGGCGATCTTCCACATTTTGACTCTCCTCAACATCATCTAAACGCATAATCAAAAAATTGTGTGTTTTTATTCCGCTCGGCAAGCTTCCTTTGCGCAGCACTATTTTTCTCCCATGTCTCCTGAACAACAACTCGCGCTCCTCACTGCTGGCACTGCTAAGGTCCTCTCAGAAAAAGAGCTTCTAGAAAAACTCCGTCTGGGCCGCCCGCTGCGGATCAAATACGGTGTTGATCCTACCGCCCCCGATATCCACTTGGGCCATACCGTGGGCCTAGAAAAGCTCCGCCAGTTTCAACTACTGGGTCACCAGGCTGTGTTGCTCATCGGAGATTTCACCGCGACGATTGGTGATCCATCTGGCCGTTCCGCTACCCGACCGCCGCTGAGCCGCGATGAAGTTTTGGCGAACGCTGCCACCTACACCGATCAGGCATTTAAAATTCTGGATCGCGCAAAAACCGAAATCGTCTACAACGGCGATTGGTTTCGTAAAATGAGCTACGAAGACGTGCTCCGTCTAAACGCCCGCGTCACCATGCAGCAAATGCTACAACGCGAAGATTTTCGCACCCGGCTGGATGGCGGCCAAGAAGTCCGCCTCCACGAGCTGCAATATCCGATCATGCAAGGCTGGGATTCCGTAGAAATCCGCGCCGATGTGGAAATCGGTGGAACAGATCAGCTCTTTAACATCCTCGTTGGTAGGGATTTACAAAAGAAGAAGGGCAGCCGCAGCAAGTCGTGATGGTCATGCCCCTGTTAGAAGGGTTGGATGGCGTGCGCAAAATGTCAAAATCCTACGGTAACTACGTCGGTGTCAGCGAGGAACCACAGCAAATGTTTGGCAAGTTGATGAGTATCTCCGATGAGCTGATGGATCGCTACTATCAGCTTTTATTGGGAGAAGCTCGCGACTCATCTGGTCACCCGATGGATGCGAAAAAATCTCTCGCAGAGAAAATTACTAGCCGCTACCACGGCCCGGAAGCTGGCCCCGTAGCCCGCGCCGACTGGGACACCCGCTTTTCCAAGAAAGACCTTGCTGCCGCAGAGTTGCCTGAAATTTCCATTGCCGGGCTGCCCAGCGAACTGACCGTGCTGAGCCTAACTGCCCACGCATTTCAGGCGGCATTCCAATTAGAAAAATCTAACGGCGAGCTGAAAAAACAATTCATCACCACTGGCTCGGTCCAGCTCAATGGCGAAAAGCTAACAGATCCTAACGCCGCCATTTCCCCGCAGGCGGGAGATGTGCTGAAGCTATCGAAAAAACACGCCGTGCGGATTGTTTGATTACTTCCTCCCTTCGTCGTATTCAAAATACTCCAGCATCGTCTGAATCTCCTCGCGAGTTTCCAGGCCGCTTTCTTTTTTGCGGCGGGTTAGGATTTCGGTGACTGCATCCTGCCAGCCCACTTTGCTAATGTATTGATTCCAGATGAAAAGATCTCCCTCGCTGAGCTTCCGGCCAGCCTCAAAGCACCATTTCAAGATCTCCTCATTGGTGCCGCCCTCTAAGACACGGTTAACGAGAGTGCCATATTCCACCCGCAAATAATTCACACAGCGCGAGTCAAATCCTGCGCCGAGATTTTCACAAAAATCCTCCCGCAAATTTCCTGCGGCATGGAGGCGGATTTTATCCAGCATCCGTGAAAAATAAATCATCCCGAGAGTTTCCTGATAGGCAGAGAGCGGTGGTGTTTTCATGTGTCTAAAAGGAGCTACGTGAAGCCTGCTCTCAAAGCAAGTCTGCGAAATATCTGAAAAAAGAACGAAATTTCAAAAACTTTGGGATATTCGTTACCCTTGGCCGAAGAGAGGCGATTGTGACAAAATCGCCATTTTAAATTGTGACAATTCCGCCACTGAGAATTCTCAACAATCATCAATTTTAGTCATAACTAACTTAAATTGAGCGATAAATTTTAAAAGAGTAGGTCATTTGGCACGTTCAATCTAGTTCTTCCTCCGCTACAATCCTACAGTTTGTGACAATTTCGTCACAAAAGGCCCCTTGGGGAAACTTAGCTGCCAAGATACCAAGCTGCCCGCGTGACGAAAATGTCACACAATCACCGTTCACCCAACCAACACACCATGCAATACGATAAATCCATCAGCAGAATCCTGCTAGCCACAAGCTTTATGAGCTGCCTAACCATTAGCGCCCTAGCAGAGCCCACCGGTTTGATATTCGGCAAGCTCACGGGCGAGTCAGACTTCGACAAAGCATGGTCCGCCGTGACCCTTTATAAGGATGAAGACAACTCAGTGCTGCAAGAGTTCTCCCTAAAAGGCCGCTTCCAGGCACAGACAATTTTTGGGAAATCTGACGGCGATAGCTTTAATACCTCTGATCTGAAGGATAGTAACAACGCCAAAGAGCCAAACAACGACGGCGTCTGGGGAAATGACATCGAGGTTCGCCGCGCCCGCTTCGGTTTTAAATCCAAGTGGTTCCAAAATTGGAAATTCGAAGGCCAGATCGACGTTGATACCGACGGCCACGACAAAAACGGTGATGAGTCTTTTTACAGAGGTGTCTACGATTTTTACCTCACCTACGCCCAATCGGACGCTCTCAATATTTCCGCAGGTAAGACCAAAGTGAAGTTCGGTCGCGAGCAGGAAATTTCTTCCAACGAAATCCTGACCATTGAGCGCAGTTTGGTTTCCAATCTCCTTTTCCCCGGTGAGCTCACTGGCGTATGGGCAAACGGTAAAGGAATTCAAGATCACTGGCTTTACGAAGCCGGTGTCTATGGAAACGACCGCGCCCGCGAGTTTTCTAAATTCTCCTCTGGCGCAATCATGCTGGGGAAAATCGGCTACGATTACGCTTCGCACGCTGGACTGGACTCGGCGGTGGCTTCGTTCCAATTCATGCATAATTCCCAGCCAGATTTGCCGAAAATCGAATCGCCAAACTGGAACGGCAGCGCCACTCCTCCATTTTCCCAATCCATCGCCCTCACGAATGACATCGTTCAAGGCCGCTTCGGCCTGACCACCGATGTTCTCTACGGTTTTGGTGATGTGGATCAATCCGATGTCTTTGCTCTCAATGTCATTCCTTCCTACTTTATTGCAGACGGATTGCAGCTCGTCGGACGCTTGCAGTTTGCCACCGCAAAAGAAGCCGATGGCTTGAAGCTCCCAAGTCGCTACGAAGGCCTCTCCGCATCTCCCGATGCTACCGGCAATACCTATACTTCTGCTTACCTCGGCCTGAACTACTACATCTATGGTCACAAGCTCAAGCTCATGAATGGCGTTGAATACTCCCACCTCGGCGGTGGAGACTATGACGGCTACACTTTGATGAGCGGCTTACGCCTATCCTTCTAAAATTCTCCTGTTGATAGACAAAAACAAAATAACGACGATATGAAAGCCATTAGTACCCTAGTAGCCACCGTTGCCATGCTTTCCATGGCCGCTGCGCAAACACTCAGCATCAAAGGCAGCGACACTCTCGGTGCCAAGCTCATCCCTCAACTTGCTGAAAGCTTCAAAGCTGCCGGCAATAAAGACGTAAAGTTTGAGATCGCGGCAGAAGGATCCTCCACCGCATTTCCTGCACTTGCGAACGGCACTGCCCAGATCGGCATGTCCTCCCGCAAGGTCAAGGAGGACGAAAGCACGATGTGCCGCACGAAAGGTGTTTTCCTGAAGGAGCACGGTATCTGCCACGACATGCTCTGCGTCATCGTCAACAAGAACTCACCCGTTAGCAAATTAACCCAAGATCAGGTTTCTAAAATTTTCACCGGGCAAATTAAAGACTGGTCTGAAATCGGCGGCGCTCCTGGGAAAATTTCGATCTATACCCGGAACACTTCATCTGGAACTTACAAAGATTGGCAAAAACTCGCCATGGATGGCCGCGACTATCCATCTAGCTCCCTAAAAATGGCGGGAAATGAGCAAATCGCACAAGAAGTTGCCAAAAACAAAAACGGCATCGGCTACGTCGGATTGGCTTACTCCAAGTCCAATGGGGTGAAGGCACTCCCTATTGATGGCATCGAGCCAGTCGCGAAAAATGCGAAGAAATACGCTTTCGCCCGTCTTTGCTATCTTTACGCTCCTGACAAACCGAGCGCTGAAGCAGATGCATTTATGAAATATGTCGAATCCGCTCCTGGCCAAGAGATCGTCCGTAAAGTCGGCTTCATCCCATCCGGAGATTTGTAAGATTGATGTGAGTTTTAGGTTGTTTTAAACAGGGCATCGCGGGTGGTTCCGCGATGCCTTTTTGCGTGATTCTTCTTTCTGGAATAGAACTCTTTGTTGATTCGGAGAGCGCACGCTTCCAGCGTGCCATTTCCGGCATCCTGCCGGGAATTCTTCGAGTCTGGGATCAGATTTGCGCTGAGCGGAGGCTGATGAATTTTGAAATGGCCCGAATGAAGATCCAGAAAATGAACTCACTTAAAATGGCGGGTCATCGTCGAAGTCATCGTCATTTCTTAAATCTGCTAGATCAGGCTCAGCATCAGGCGTATTGGACTTGGCTTTTGCGCGTGGAGTCGGCGGAGCGCCATCGGCAGCTTGCAGTTTCCAGCAGGCGAGATTGACGTAGTATTTTCCATTATACTCGTTGCCGCGAATGTCGAAATTCACCTGCACTTCTTGATCAATTTCAAAGCGATCGAGCGACGAGCATTTGTCTTTCACCACCTCGAATTTCAAATCCTGTGGGTATTTATCACGTGTCGTGGTAACCACAAATTCACGCTTTGTGAAACCGCTCGCAAAGCTTTGTGTCGTTCCGATCCATTTTAATTTCCCAGCAGTTTCGTACATGTCGCGAGCTTTTCGAAAGCGATCCGAGATGTCAAATCATCAGCACTGCGGGCTACACTGCCACAGTGCCAAAAAGCTCACGGGAATCGATACCACTTCCCGTTTCGACGATTTTCCACTGGCGGTCCATGTTGAGCCGCACCGTAGCGAGGTGCTTGTGCGCCCATTCATCGGGAGCCACCATGGAGAGAACTTTTCTCCCGCGCATTTCATATAGATGATAGATATTTCCAATGATCGGCTCAAATTGGATATCAGCTTCGTAGACGAGTTTGTTCCAATTGAAGTGATCAATCGCTTCTAAGTAGCTCTCGCGAATTTCTTGGAGCTTTTGCTGAAGATCGCGCTCCACCTGTGAAATTCCCCGGGTTTTAAACGAAGTCAGATCGTTCGGGATAATCGGCGGGCTTAGAGTGGAAATGGGATAGGGTAAAAATGCACGCGATGGCTTAGCTTCTGGTTCAGACATGATTTCAAGTAGTTCTGTGGCCACTTCGCTCACGATTTCCCTCCGGGCAACAAAAAAACCGGGACGTCGCAGTGGACCTCCCGGTTCGGATGATCTTCAGACTAGATTACAGAGTGGGCCTCTCGGTCGATGGATTCGTAGTAGTGGTTGATCCGCCACCGCCTCTTGCTGCTGGATACGCAAACTGCACTGGGCTGCCAGGACCCCAGACGGTACCTTCACCGTCCTTCAAGATATCCTTGCCGTTCAGCTTGAGCGCTTTAGTGGTGGGCGCGATCGTTTCTTGCGAAACGCTACCGTCCATTTTCAAAACCACGCCTTTCCCAAGATAAGCATCTGAGTCGAATAGTGGCTTTCTGGTGCTCACTCCTATTGCAGTAAATGGCGCTGCAAGGATCGGGCGTGCGCTGCTCCCCGATGTGCTCAAGCCTCTGTTATCAGCAGTCATGATGATACCAAAGCCGACTTCTCCCTTATCAAGAGCTTTGTCGTTCTGCATGTTGTTATCAGGCTTTTTCGTGTAGCTCGTTTTGCAATAAAAGACTGTTTCGGAATCAATAGTGTTTGCGCGAATCAATTGGCGGAAACGATCATTGGCACTGCTTCCACTGACAATCGCATTATCATTGTTATCCTTTACTGCAATGGCTGTCTCGTCGTCAGGGAAACTCCCGTAGTCTTGTTCGAATTGGTTCAAGGCTAGGCTGATTTGACGTGCATTGTTGATTCCCTCAGTCAGGTCAGCTTTTTTGACCTGCCTCATGATCATTGGGGCAGATAGTCCAGCAAGTGCAGCAATAATCACAATAACGACAAGCAGCTCCACCAAGGTGAAGCCACGAGCCGCTACGATACGGTTAGTTTTCATGGTTTTTATAATTTATGGTTTTTTATGAATGGGGCAAATGCCCCGGGTATGTATTCTCCCGTAAAATTTACTGGAGAGGATTAAATTTACCTCCACCAGATCACACGGCAAGCAGGAAGTTACCAAGATTTTAGCGCGCGCATCTGGGCTGGCATCAGGAAATTGCGCTTTTGTTTCGTATGGGCCAAAGTGAAGTCCCTTTGCTAACACGGAGGCCTCGCAGGGAAGAGGCTAGAAAACTTCACGGCTCTTCTTTAGGCGGCGTGAGGATTTTTTTCGCATCGCGCATCGCGGATTTTCTGAGCTTACTGCGGGATTTTCCGATTTCTTCCCAAAGTGCGGGAGCAAAACGTTCGGTAAATCCGTGTTGCTCTAGCCATGAAGAAAGTGTCGCGAGGTCGTTTTCATCGCCCAGTCGTTCGGCCAGCTCGATCATTCGTGGGTCCAGCGCGCAGCTATTTTCCGGGAGAAATCCAAGTGCGCCTATGTAGGCTTTTAATGCCTTGCGCGCATCGTGAAATTCTTCTTCCCCACCATGATTGAGATCGCGGCAGCGTTTGATGATTCGATTGTTGAGCTTTTTCAAGCCGAGCGCGAGTCTCTCCGCTAGGGTTTCTTCCGCTGTTAGGGATTCTAAATTTTTCTTTGCGATGATCACGCGGTCGATACACCAAGCGACCGCTTCGGCAGGTGGGCGCTGAGCCGCGGAGTGAACTTGTTGATTTAGCAGCTCCGCGATGGGTGGATGAATGGAATCGTCATTCTCGAAACTCATTTTCTCCCAAGTGCTGAGCCGGGAAACGGCATCGCGTGAATCTGCTAACAAACGACCAACCGCCTGGATTTCCCGAGCGGAAGTTTTTTCCAAACGAAATAGCGCAAACCCACCGCGCAAAGATTTTCCCAATTTCCGAATGGCGTGCACTTCTGCTGCGACACTCCCTTTGGAGTCATTCAGTCCTTCTAAAAGCTGCTCCATCGTGCCGCAGCTGCGGAGGAGCTGGCTCAGGGCGAATTTCGCAGTCTCTTCATCGAATGGTGTCATTCGGGCAAGGAACCGGAAACCAAACTATTTGTCAGTGACGATTTTGTGACACTTTTTAGGTTCTCCCGGCTCATCGGGTGATCGCGTCCAACATTTTCACCGTTTGCCATGCGGCTTTCACGTTGTGAACGCGGAAAATTTCCGCGCCACGCGACATCGCAGCGCTGATGCAGGCGATCGTTCCCGCATCCCTGTCTGATGGCGTTGGCAAACCTAACACTTCACCAATCACCGTTTTCCGGGAAACGGGAACCAGCACCGGACGGGAGAATTGTTGCAATCGTCCCAGTTCCCGATAGATGGTTAGATTTGCATCACGTTGTTTGGCGAAGTCATCCCGGGATCGAGAATGATCGCGTCTTCTGATAGTCCGGCTGCGCAGGCGAGAGCGATTTTCTCCCGGAAAAACCGCTCCAGCTCCGCCATCACATCGGGCCATTGCTTTTGGAAATGGGGGACTTTCGGCTCGCCGACGCTGTGCATGATCAAGATAGCTGCGCCGTGGGCTGCGCAAAGTTCTGCATTTCTCCCGGTCGGGAGCGCGCTCATGTCATTGATCAGCTCGACATTTCCCGATTCTAAAACGCCCTGCACCACCTCGCTCCGCCATGTATTAGCAGATAAAATCGGCGGCCAGACTTGCTCCTCATCGCGTGGCCTCGCAGTTCTCCCGATTTCCTCCCAGCGTTTTAGAAATTCGGAGAAACGTCTGAGTTCCTCCTGCACCGGAACTGCCTCCCGATTGGTCCGTGCGCTTTCCGCCCCCACGTCGATGATGTCTGCTCCCGCCTCGACCTGGCTCCGTGCCAGAGCAATCGCCTTTTCAAAATCCAGCGTCCCATCTCCCGAGAACGAGTCGTCATTCACATTCACAATTCCCATCACCAGTGGGCGGCGGGGAAACTGAATGACTCGCGTGGGTAATTTCAAAAGCATGACCGAACTTTTCCCGAAAAAGGAAAACTGAAAACTAGAAACTCATCTCTACGTCGCGCTAAAATGGAGGCTTGAATGACAGCTCCCATCTGGTAAATTTATACACATGATCGCGGAAGATACGGATGTTTCATTAAGAGTTCTGCGTGCAGAAGTTTCAGAATTGAAGCGATCTGTCGAAGAACTGCGGGCAATCATTTTAGTCACGAAGCCAGAGCTGGATCGGAAAACTCGTGTCGCCCAGGCCAAAAAAGAAATCTTCACGGAATACGATTTCTTGCTCGGCGAACTCGCTAAGTAAACCTACAGGATGTTCGATTTTCTGACAATTGAAGATGTCTTGGATCTTCACAATGAGTCTTTGCAGCGCTACGGCGGGGCTACTGGCTTGCGTGAGTCCGGCTTGCTGGATTCTGCACTCGCTGCGGCACTGAATACATTTTGTATCGAAATGGTGATTGTTTTGAAGTCGCTGCTTCATACGCATTTCACATCGCAGAGTCTCAGTGCTTCTTCGATGGAAACAAGCGCAGTGGAATAGGAGCGGCTTTGTTATTTTTGAAATTAAATGGAGTCTCCGCACACGGCACGCCATTGATCGAACAGCAGCTCTACACCGCCATGATCGCCATCGCCAAACATGAGATGGACAAGGCCGGACTAGCCGCGTTGTTCCGGGAGATTTTTCAGGAAAACTGAAAACTAGAAACTCATCCCGCTTGCCCAGCGGCGCTCCATCCCTAACCTCTCGGCATGTCATCTACTTTCGGCCACATTTTCCGCATTCATACTTTTGGGGAGTCGCATGGCGGCGGCGTGGGTGTGGTCATCGATGGTTGCCCGCCGCGCATTCCGATTTCCCGGGAGCAAATCCAGCACGAACTAGATCGCCGGCGTCCCGGCCAGTCGGAAATCGTCACGCCGCGGAAGGAAGCCGACGAAGCCGAAATCCTATCTGGAGTGCAAGATGGCGTCACGTTGGGTTGTCCCATCGCCATCCTCGTCCGCAATACCGACCAACGTCCCGGTGCCTATGATGAAATGGCGGTAAAATATCGCCCCAGCCACGCGGACTACACTTACGATGCGAAATACGGGATTCGTTCCGCATCGGGCGGTGGCCGTGCTTCTGCTAGGGAGACGATCGGCCGTGTCGCAGCGGCAGCAGTTGCCCGCCAAGTGTTAGATCATTTCCATCCCGGGATCGAAATTTTGGCTTGGGTGAAATCCATCCAGGAGCTCCAAGCAGACGTCGATCCGCAGACGATTTCTCCCGAAATCATTGAGTCTAACATCGTCCGCACGGGAGATCCCGCCATGGTGGAAACGATGATCGAGCGGATCAAAACGATCCGCTCCGACGGGAACTCTGTGGGCGGCATCATCGAATGCGTGATTCGGAATTGCCCTCCCGGTCTCGGTGAGCCGATCTTTGACAAACTGGAGGCGGATTTAGCGAAAGCGATGCTCTCGCTCCCGGCGACGAAAGGCTTTGAGATCGGCTCCGGCTTTGCAGGCACGCTCCTCACTGGCCGGGAGCACAACGATCCATTCCGTATGATCGATGGGAAAGTCCGCACTACCAGCAACCGCTCCGGCGGCGTCCAAGGAGGAATTTCTAACGGAGAAACCATTATTTTCCGTGTCGCCTTCAAGCCCACCGCTACCATCATGAGCAACCAGCAAACGGTGACCTCCAGCCACGAAAACACCGAGCTCCAGGGAAAAGGCCGCCACGACGCCTGCGTTTTACCCAGAGCCGTCCCGATCGTGGAGGCCATGGCGACTCTGGTGCTAACCGATCACCTGTTGCGGCAAAAAGCGCTGGGGTGATAGGGAAATGCGTGAAAAGAGCATTGAAGGGTAAACCGAAAAGATGCGCGGCAGGGATCTCTAGCAGGCAGGGACCGAGGCAGGGACCGCTCTCCGAGCGGTCCTTCTGAGAACTCCCGACGGCTCAGAGATCCGTCCCTACCCGACGGACTCAGAGATCCGTCCCTACCTTCCTACCACCACATTATCTACGACCGATATTGGTAGCATTTTTGGACACCGATGAGAAAAATTATTTCTTCGGCGGCTCGATACCCGAGATCTTCATGACCTCTTCCATCAGACGCATCGCGATTTTTTCGCTGATCTCCTTGTCTTTTCTCACGCCAGTGACGCCGACGTTAAGGGTGGGAGCACTGCCGCCAGATTGGTTCGCGGTGCTGCCTAATTCGACCATTAAACGATTCTCCAGCTCAATCACGGCGGCATCTTCCGAAAAAACATTAAGTTTGTTCACCAGATCTAGGTCTTTGCTGACTTTTGACAAAATCTCTTTGCTCCCCAGCTTTGCCCGCACCTCCTTCATGGTATCTGTCCGCTGTTGGATAGAGAGTTTTTCGTTCATCGGCATGGGGACGTAGACGGGATGAGGGCGATTTTGCCTCAGCGTCCAGTAGCCGAAAGCTCCACCACCGAGCACCAGCATCATCGCGACCACGCCTAAAATTATCCAACGTTGCATTGCCAGATTTTATAGAGCATTGATCCCGCCATCCAAGCTAGAATTTCATGGAATATCCGATCACCGCCGCCACTGTCGAGACGCTCCCTAACGGACTCACACTCATCCTCGATCCAGATCCCACCGCGCCAGTCGTCAGTGTGCAAATCTGGGTGGAAACAGGCTCCATGCATGAAGACGCCCAGCTCGGTGCCGGGATTTCCCATTTCCTGGAGCACATGGTCTTCAAAGGCACTCGTGATTACGATGCCGATACTCTAGCAGATACCGTGCAGGCAGCGGGCGGCCATTGGAATGCCTACACCAGCTTCGACCGCACCGTTTATTATATCGATGGGCCCAGTGCATCGCTCCCGGTTTTTATAAAGACGCTCACCGGGTTAGTCTTTTTCCCGACTCTGCCTGAATCTGAATTTGAAAAAGAAAAAGACGTCATTCGCAGGGAAATCGACATGGGGCTAGACGATCCAGATAACGCGGCTTCCCGCTTATTATTTTCCACGGCGTTCCAGCTCGATCCACGCCGTCATCCCGTGATCGGTCATCGCCATTTGTTCGATGCGATCCGCTACGAAGATCTCACCAATTATCATCGCTCCCGATATTCCACGGACCGCTGCTTTGCGGTGATCTCGGGAGATTTTGATTCCGATGAAGCGCGGGAAATGTTGAAAAATCTAACTGCCGATTGCCTTCCCGGTTGTGGCCGGGAGCCACTCGTCGCGCTGGATCCACCGCAGCTCGGCCCGCGCCGTGCCCGGGAAACTTTCGCCGTGCCGACGAGCCGTATTTCCCTAGCGTGGAAATCTCCCGCGCTGGACCATCCTGATGCCGCTGCCTTCGACATGCTGGCAGCGGTTCTCGGGCGTGGCCGTGCTTCCCGGCTCCATCGCAGCTTGCGGGAGGAAAAGGAACTGGCGCTGGAAATTTCCGCGTTTTCGTGGACCGGTCCTGGCCGGGAGGGATTGACCGCTATTTCCGCCGATGCGGATCCTGCAAAGCGCGACGAGTTGATCGAAGCGATTCTGCTAGAAATCTCCGCTGTTGCGGCAGGCCCGCTGGATGACGATCTCATCAAGGCAAAACGCCAAATCGCCGCTAGCCAATTCCGCAGTCTCACCACCGCCTCAGGCCGCGCTGCGGATCTCGCGTCGAACTGGCACGAAGCCCGCGACCTGAATTTCACCCGCCGTTATTTAGCAGCGATCCAGGCGGTGACCCCAGCAGACATCCGCCGTGCAGCGGCAACCCTAACAGATGAACGACTTACATTGACGATCCTAGATCCTCTCGATTCAACCGCTCCAGCACGTCATGCGAAATCAGCGCTTCAGCGTCAGGAAATCCAAGTTCACACTTTGCCGAACGGGCTAACGCTCGCCCTCATCCCAGATCACCGCGTCCCGCTAGTCCATTTCCAAGCTGCCGTCCGTGGAGGATTGCCTTCTGAGCTACCGGAAACGAACGGGCTCAATCAGCTCCTTGCTGCGACGCTTTCGAAAGGCACCACGACACGCAGTGCCCAGGAAATCGCGGTGACTCTCGAATCTCTCGGCGCATCAATCAGCGCCAATACAGGGAACAACGCATTGCTCGTCCAAGCCGCCGGACTCGCGCCAGACTTCGCCATCATCGCAGATGTCTTCGCGGATGTGATTGTAAATCCATCACTGCCCAGCGATTCCATCAGTCGTGAAAAAGCCAGCCAGCTCGCGTCGTTAGAAGAAGCGCTACAAGATCCGCTGCACTCTGGATTCCGTGTGTTGCGGCAGGCCGTCTACAATGGCGCTGGCTATGGTTTGGACGCGCTAGGTTCGATCAAAAGCCTAACGAATTTAGATCGTTTTGCTTTAAGCGCTCACCACTCGCGGCATTTCAATGCGTCTAACATCACGCTGAGCATCGCGGGTGATTTTGATCCGGCAACCGCGCTACAGACCATTTCAGAAAAATTCATGGCGCTTCCCAGCGGCGATGCGTGGACCGCTCCTGCCAGCCAATTAGCGGACAGCAGCGACCTCACCCAGCATTTACCGAAAAAGCAGGCGATCCTAACCATCGGCTTCCCGGGAGCTAGTGTCAGCGCCACAGAACGTCACGCACTGGCGATGATTCAGGAATATGCTTCTGACATGGCTGGGCCACTTTTCACCCGCATCCGTGAAGAACTTGGCCTAGCCTATCAGGTCGGAGCTACGCAATTTCTCGGTTACGACGTCGGCCTTTTCACTTTCTACGTCGCTACTTCTCCAGAGCAAGCCCAGTTGGCCCGAGCCGAACTGTTAGCTGAAATCGGAAAAATCGCGGCAGCTGGTATTCCAGATGAAGCCTTTGATCGTGTCCGCGCTACCGTTCTGAGCGGATTGGCGATTCAACAACAATCACCGGCATCGATTGCACGAAATGTAGCACTGGATCTACTCTTCGGTCATCCCGCCGATCAGCATCGTCAGCTGCCAGAAATCTATCAGAAGCTAAACGCGCAAGATGTCCGGGAAATCGCTGCGCGTGTCTTCTCCGTGAAACCTACCATCGTTACTGTGCTGCCAGAGAAGGATCAGGAGGAAATGGCTTAGGAGTTCACTGCGAAGAGCTACTGATTTTTTTGGTTGGAAGCGAAACGCGGAGCGCACAGAGAGCGGGGAGGAAGACGCTGAGATTTCTTTTTGATGTGGGATCAATGCGCCGCTAACCAATTCACACCGGTGCCGGAGCTGACATCGATGGGCACGCCGTGCGGCAGTGGCAGTGCGGTTTTCATCGCGTCTAAAATTTTTGGCAGGAGCTCTTCTTGCTCATCCAGCGCGAGATCGAAGACGAGTTCATCGTGGACTTGGAGGAGCATCTTTGTTTGGTACGGCTTTTCCCGTAGCAAGTGATCGATGCGGATCATTGCCAGCTTAATCATATCCGCAGCGGTGCCTTGGATTGGTGTATTGATAGCCGCTCGCTCGGCATTTCCCCGGAGGTTTTGATTGCTCGATTGCAGATCGGGAAAATAGCGACGCCGGCCACTTATGGTTTCCACATAGCCGGACTCGCGAGCTTCATTGACGGTGCGGTCCATGAATTCCCGAATGGCCGGATATTCACGGAAATAGGCTTCGATAATGTTCGCGGCATCGGTGCGCGGGATCGCGAGGCGCTGGCTGAGGCCAAAGGCAGAAATCCCGTAGATGATGCCGAAGTTCACCATTTTTGCGGTGCGCCGCATGTCAGAAGTCACATCCGCTGGATCGACGGAGAAAACCTTCGCGGAAGTGATCGTGTGAATGTCTGCGTTGTTTTGAAACGCCCCGATCATGGTGCTGTCTTGAGAAAGGGCCGCCATCACACGCAGTTCGATTTGTGAGTAGTCGCAGGAAAGAAGCGTGAAGCCTTTTCGCGGAACGAAAGCTTTGCGAATTTTACGGCCCGCCTCAGACCGAACAGGAATGTTTTGCAGATTCGGGTCAGACGATGCGAGACGGCCAGTCGCCGCGACAAGTTGATGGAAATGAGTGTGAATGCGGCCAGTTCCCTTGACGATATGAGTGGGCAGTGCGTCGAGATAGGTGGACTTTAATTTGCTAGATTCCCGCCAAGCGAGGATATCGCTGATGATGGGATGTTTCCCTTCCAGTGTAGCGAGAGTTTGCTCGTCGGTTTTGTATTGGCCGGTTTTGGTTTTTTTCGCTTTTTTCGGCTAGGCCGAGTTGATCGAAAAGAATTTCGCCTAACTGTTTGGGTGAAGCGATATTGAAGGAGCGATCCGCGTGGCGGTGAATCGACTTTGCAAGATCGTCGATCTGGATTTGTAGTTCATCGCCGATGACGCCGAGCGCAGCTGGATCAATGGCGATACCTTCCATTTCCATGCTGACGAGAACGGGTAGCAACGGGCCTTCGATTTCACTGAGGATTTTTCCTTGGCCGGATTCGATCAAAAGCGGGCGGATTTTTTGCGCGAGCTGGAAGGTGACATCGGCGTCCTCAGCGGCGTATTCGGCGAGAGCGGCTAAAGGAATCGCTGCCATGTCGAGCTCCTTGGAGGCTTTCTGACTCACCGCGAAATCGAAGAGATCTCCAGCGGATGATGGTTGGGCTGGGCGATTGGAAACTGCCGCCACATCGGCAAGTTTGATCGGCGTATAGCCTAACAAAATTTCCGAAAGATAATCCATCGAGTGCCGACGTTCTGGCGCGACGAGAGTATCGGCCAACATCGTGTCGAAAAATGGGCCGCTAACTTCGATGCCGTGATGAAGGAGAACGGATAGATCAAACTTGAGATTGTGCCCGATTTTTTCTGCGGGAGAAGTGAGCGCGGCACGCAGAGCAGGGAGCAAGGAATCCGAGAAAGGCAAATACCAGCCTTCATGCTCTTTCCAAGAAAACGCAACGCCTAATAATTTCGAGGTGAAGCGATCTAGGCCAGTCGTCTCGATATCAAAGCAGAAAGACTTCTGTTGGGAAAGTTCCGCGAAGAGCTGAGATTGGAGTTCTGGAGTGTCTGCAAGGTGATAGGTATGGGGGACTTCACGAATCGTTTTGAATGTTTCAAAGAGTGTGGGAGTCTCGGCTGGGCGGTTGGAGATCGCCGCCACGGTTGAATCCACGTTTGGGAAAAGACGTTTGGTTAGGGTGCGGAACTCGAACTCATTGAAGAGCGCCTTCAAGGCTTCTTCGTCGCGGGGAGAAAGAATGAGATCGTCCCAAGTGACTTGGATCGGCACGTCAGTGATGATGGTGGCGAGGTCTTTGGAAAGTAGCGCTTGGTGGGCGTAGGTCTCGACGTTTTCCTTTTGTTTGCCTTTGAGCTTAGCGCTGTTAGAAATGATTCCTTCGATAGAGCCGTAATCAGCGATGAGTTTTTTCGCGGTTTTCTCGCCGATTCCGGGAATGCCCGGAATATTGTCAGCAGTGTCTCCCCACAGGCCGAGAATATCGATGACTTGTTCCGGACGTTCGATTTCCCAGTTTTTCAGCATGGTTGGCAGGTCGATCACCTCGTGGTCTGAACCTTTGCGGCCCGGCTTCCACATGTTGGTTTTTTTTGAAATGAGCTGAGCGAAGTCTTTGTCCGGAGTGACCATGAAGGACTCGAAGTCATCGGTCTCCGCCCGCTTTACTAAAGTGCCGATGATGTCGTCTGCTTCGTAACCATCGATTTCTAGCACTGGGATATGAAATCCACGGCAGAGTGATTTTACATGTGGAATCGCCGCTGCGAGCTCCTCCGGCATTTCATCGCGTTGTGCTTTGTAGGCGGGAAATTTGATATGGCGCGGCGTGGGTGCAGAAGTATCGAAAGCCACGCCGATGTGAGTCGGATTTTCTTTTTCTAAAATGGCTAACAGCGTGTTAATGAAGCCGTAGAGCGCTGAAGTATTGACGCCCTTTGAATTGCGAATCGGTGCTTGGATGAATGCGAAATGGGCACGGTAAATCAGAGCCATGCCATCGAGCAGAAAGAGACGTTTCATGGCGGTAGCTTGGGCGGCTTTTTTGGAGAGTCGAGAAAAGCTCTCTGCTTGATAAATTCTTCTGTGGGAGAAACTTTTTTTGACAGGTTTGGTTGATCTCAGGCAGGATTCCGCTGTCACGTATGCAAGCAATGCAATTTGAGCAATCTGTGGTTTCGATTTTAAAGCGCGACAAACG
Organism: Akkermansiaceae bacterium; assembly: GCA_012032235.1. GTDB lineage: Bacteria > Verrucomicrobiota > Verrucomicrobiia > Verrucomicrobiales > Akkermansiaceae > Luteolibacter. The sequence goes on from JAAURL010000007.1 coordinate 19,368, forward strand.
CTTTGATCCTCACGCCTACTTTTTTCTAAAAGATGCATTGGATTTCACATTGAAACGCATTGCTGAATCCAATGGCGGCCAGGCGCGCCATGTCAGCGGTCCCGAATTACTGGAAGGCTACCGGGATTTCGCGCTGGAACAGTTCGGTCCGATGGCGTCTACATTGATGGCTGAATGGAGCGTGCAGAAATGTCAGGACGTCGGCGACATGGTTTTCCAGTTGATCGAAGAGCAAGTCTTCGGCAAACAAGACTCTGACAAACAGGAAGATTTCTCGGAAATTTTTAATTTTCAGGAATCGTTGATAGCTCCGTTTCTCCCCCAAAAGAAACCTGTGACAGGGAAAAAATCCGCACGCAATAAAAGCGCGATTTCCTGATTTCAGCTACATTTCAATCGGAGCGCAAAAATCTCCAAGATCTCTAGATGATGGAAAGCACAGCTGAATAATCTCATAGATTGCGCTGGCCGCTTGAATTCGCGAGGTGAAAATATTGCAGAGAAGATGTCCTCTTGTATGACATCCCCGGATAATCTATATAAAGCACTATGCATTTATCACTAAGGCGCTATGCAGCAATCGGGATTTTCAGTGTCGGTGTGATCACACTTTTTGGTTGATCCAGTTTCAGCAAAAGCAGTCTGGTCAGGATCAACCACTACTTCCTAAAATAGTCGCCTCGAAAGCCAAGCAGATAGACGAACTACCTTCTATTTATGCCACGGCACCAGGAAAGCGGGAGCCACAGTTTGTGGCGTTTTCGGAGTGGGCGAATGATTACCTCGCGGCCTCTGCTGAGGACAAAACTAAATTTCTAGCGAAGGGAGTGCAGCTCGCAAGTGAGCGTCGCAATGTGTTTGCCAAGGTCATCCGCACCGACCCAGCACGAGCGATTGCTGAAGCGCTTCCGATTCGTGTCCGCAAACAACTTCCGCCAGAAATTTTCCAACTCGTGGAAGAGCGCATTAGCGGCCGCGGGGATTTGAATCTGCTAGCAGTGACTCCCGCCCCAGGCCAGCGGGTTGAAGAGCCAGTGTACCGTGTCGCACATATCGGAAATCGAGAGTTCCGCGCATACACTTACGGACGACGTGCAAAGCTCAACACGATTCTCGGCACTGGCATCCATGGAGTCGCGCTGGACGGGAGACTCGCAGTGTCGGATTCGCCTGTTCGAGTCCTAGAGCCGGGTGAATTCGCGGATGGGAAAATAGTCTCCACGGTCTGCCCTGTTTCAGGCATTCAGTCCCCCGTCGATGAGACTGGTCCCTTCAATATTGAAGAACCAACGGCAGTGGACATCGGTAACGAAATCAAAATCGCCTGCCAACCCACTCACGTTCGCCAGATTGAATCATCAGCCATCGGCCACGAGCACAACGCAGCCGACAGTGGTCAGGGAAGCAGTGGCGTCTATGGCCGCCCGCCGCAATCATGGACGCACGGGACGAAAAAAGTGCTGATCATCCGGGTGGATTTCTCTGACCTCGCGGGCACACCTTTCATCCCCTTTAGCGGCACGCAGATTACCGAAGATTATGCAGTGGATCTTTTCAATGGCCCGAATGGTGTCCGTGATTTCTTTGCTGCTAACAGTTTTGGGGAAACGACACTCTCCATCGCGCCCACAGTCTCTGGAAATTCGCCAGATGTGACCAGCGTCCTGCGGATGCCATCCACCGCTGCGAGCTATGCGACTTTTGGAACTGATGGAAATAACTCCCTGCTTCAAGCGGACGCTCAGAACCTCGCCACGGCTGCCGGTTTCAACGTAGCAAGCTATGATCGCGTTGGTGTCGTGTTTTCTAACTTATCTGGTATACCCGGCTCGAAGATCACCTATGGTGGCCTGGGCAATATCGAGGGCTCGAATTTCTGGGTGAATGGCTACTACGACTTTCGCGTCGTCGCTCACGAAATCGGCCACAACTACGGACTCTATCACTCGAATCTCTGGAAGGTGAGCGATGGAAATCCCGTCTCCGCCACAGGCACCTCGTTGGAATATGGGGACGAATTCGATGTGATGGGTGATGGCGATTTTCCTGAGTTTCATTTTAGCCACTGGAACAAAAGCATCATGCAGTGGATTCCCGATACCGCCGTCACCACCATCACCACTGCAGGTACATACCGTGTGTTTCGCTTTGATGCACAGGGCGCAAATCTAACTAACGCGCTTGCCTTGAAAATCGTCCGCAACGGCACGCTAGACTACTGGATCGGCCACCGCCGAGCCACGAGCAATGCCGCGCTCGACCACGGTGCTTACGTGCTCTGGGGCTACAATCAAAACATCCAAGCAGATCTGCTAGATTTGAATACACCCGGAACCAGCACTAGCGACGCCGCGCTACAGGTTGGGCAGACATTCAACGACACCACAGCTGGCATCACGATGACCACCGTCGCGCGTGGTGGTTCGGGAAATGACGAGTGGATCGATGTCCAGGTCGCCTTCCAGCCACGCATCCAGTTCTCTGCTGCGGAGTTTATCGCCAATGAAGCGGGAGGTTCGGCAGTGCTCACGCTTACTCGCACCAGCAATAGTAGCGGCGCCGTTTCTGTGAACTACAGCACTGCTGCTGGCACTGCCACATCTCCAGCAGATTTCACTGACTCGTCCGGCACGATCTCATGGGCAAGCGGAGACACATCTAACAAGACGATCACCATTCCGATCATCTCCGATTCCATTGCAGAGGGAATGGAAAATTTCACCGTGTCACTCAGCGGGATCATCGGCGGAGTGCTACCCGGTGATGCCAGCGCGATGGTCGTGATCGCCGATCCCGGAGCGCGCGATCCTCAGTTTGAAAGAACATTCATCAACAACACTGTGGAAAAAGTGCTGGTGTTACCAGATGGAAAAATCATCACAGCAGGATGGTTTAGTTCCATCCAAGATGCCGATTTCAATAACAACACGCGTGGCGGCATTGCACGGTTCAATGCAGATGGATCTTTTGATCCTAGTTTCGGCATAGATGGCGGCGTGACTGCGACTTCATCTCCACGTGTCCATGATGTGGCAAGGCAGCCAGATGGCAAATTTGTCATTGGAGGGAAGTTTAGTTCCGTCAATGGAGTGGCACGGGCGAACATTGCACGGCTCAATGCAGATGGCTCGCTAGATCCATCATTAATCCGGGAGCCGGAGCGAATGATACGATCAACTCACTGCTTGTGCTTCCCGATGGGAAAATCATTGCAGGTGGTTATTTCACTACATTTGACTCACAAAGCAGACGTATGCTTGTTCGCCTAAACTCGAATGGTAGCGTCGATTCTTCGTTTTCTCCGCCAACGTTTGGCTCAGGCGCTAACTGGCGTGTTGAATCGCTCGCCGCGCAAAGTGATGGGAAAATTCTGGTTGGCGGGACCTTTTATTTTTCGGGGTCCACGTCCAAGTCGAGCATTTGCCGCATCACCTCTAACGGAACACTTGATTCAGCATTCAGCGGAATTACAAACGGCGCTCACGCCGCTGGCAATACGAGCAGCACTCGCACGGTATCGGAAATCGAAGTGAATCACGATGGGACGATCCTTATCTCTGGCAATTTTACAGCATTTAACAACAACGCACGCGGTGGCATCGCAAAACTAACAACAACTGGCGCGCTCGACGCGACTTTCGCTCCGACAAGCAACGGAGAAATCAATGCTCTACGCTTACAGCCGGACGGCAAAATCCTCGTCGGAGGAACCTTCACAACTTTGAACGGAGCTACGGCAGCAAAGATCGGCAGGCTCACCTCCCTCGGTGTCAACGATATTGGTTTCCTTGCTGCAGGCGGTCACACAGCGGGAGTGGAAGATTTCGCATTTCAGCCCGACGGCCGCATCGTGATGGGAGCTGACTATGGAACATTTCAAAACGCCCTAAGTGATGGGCCCCTCTGGCGCTTTTATGCCGGACTTAGCTCCTTACCCGGCACGGTGCAGCTCGCTGCGGAAACGGCTACTGGCATTGAAGGAGTGACTTTAAACATCACCGCCACTCGCACTGGCGGCACAGCAGGTGCAATCACCGTCGGCTACTCCACAGTTGCCGCAAGCGCCGCCGCAGGCACCGATTTCACGACTACCAGCGGCGTTCTCACATGGGCAAACGGTGATGGAGTGGCGAAAACGATTTCCATTCCCGTGCTCAACGATACACTAGCAGATAACGGCGAAACTTTCCTTGTGAACCTCGGAGAGTCCTTGATCGGCACCGCGCTGCTCCACACCAATCAGCAAGCGACAGTGACCACAAGCACGGCATTTATCGCTTGGCAATCAACCCATTTCACCATCTCTGAACTCACAGATACAAATATCAGCGGTGGTCTTGCTGATCCGGATGGCGATGGGCACAATAATCTAACCGAGTTCGCTCTGGGCTTGTTGCCCAAGGCTCCAGATGGAGCGGGCGCACTATCTCGCGGCATGACAAATATCTCTGGTAACAACTATCTAACGCTCACTTTCCGCCGTCGCTTGTCGGCAGCAGATCTCGCCTACACCGTGCAAAATAACAATCTGTTAGAAGCGAGCTGGCCTGCGACAGCCGTACAAGTAGGAAGTGCAGTCAATAACGGAGACGGAACCGAGACCGTAACATTCCGCGACAGCGTTCCTGTTTCTTCGAGCCCAAAACGTTTCATGCGTCTCCAAATCCAGCGGCAGCCCTAAGTGGCGAACAAGTCATCTAGCGAGCACTCTTCGGGCAATAGAGCTCTTTCTTTATTCGGGAGGCGCACGCTTCCAGCGTGCTATTTCCGGCATCCTGCCGGGAATCTTCGGATCTCGGATTCGATTTGCGCTGCGCGGAGGTTTGCAAACCGAAGGCGGAGTATCAGATGATCGAGAGTTTCAGTTTCATGACTGTGGAGACTTGATTTTTGCCTCCGCCTTTTTCTTTAGTTCTTCGAGAAAAGTCTGATGCAGGCGGTGCAGTTTGTTAGGTATGAAGGTGCCTTGGAGTCGTCCGAGCGGCCCGCGGAATGATTCATCGGTGATGACTTTGCAGCCACCTGATTTGGGAATGATTAGCCAAGCGTGGTAGCCTTGAATCACGGTTTTACGGCTTTCCGTGGCCAATCGTTGGTTAGGAATGAATTCTTTTACTTGAGACTTCCAGTTCATGCCCATGGTCTTCCATGTGAAGGCGGAATCGACTGCCAGTTTCCGGTTGTTGAATGAGTGAGTTTCACGTTCTCGGCACCCTCATACCATTGCGGCCATGACTCGGCATCGATCAGGATGCGCCATACGACATCGGCTGGAGCTTTGATTTCGATCTCATTGTGGACGAAGAAAGTGGATTTGTCCGGTTGGTATCTTTCCGGCCATCGGATGCGTTCTTCAATGGGGCGAGCCAGTGATTGCTGCGCAGAGCCTTTGGGGGTGGAGGTCGCGCAACTGGCGAGGAGGCAGGCTGTGGTGATGGCGATGATGAATCTTGGTTTCATGAGTGGAGATTTTGGTTTCAAGCTTTAGGCAATCCGGCGAGGATGAGTTTCATTTGCTTGTGATGCAGCTGCATGTGGAAGCCGACCATGAAGTGCCAGGTGGCAGCGTCCATCGGGCCGAACCATGGATGCGCGAACTTCAGGTCTGTCTTGAGATCTGGCAGTGCCGCGACCGTGCTGGCGAAATCACGACAGCCTTGCTCGAACTCACCGATCACCGCCTGCGTCGCCAGTGGGCTGGGTTTTACACCAGCGATGGAGGCTTCCCGCGCTGGCCTTTGGCCTGCGCAGAGGCTGACGATGACTTCCGTGATGTCTCGGTTCACGATGCGTAGATGATCCGCCACCATCAGCAATGACCAATAACGGCTGCTGTCCTCTAGGCCGGGGAGTCGCTTGATCAGCACCGGTTGGGATAAAGCCGCTTCACTGTGATCGCGCAGTAATTCCAGCATGGCTGCCCGCTCTTTTCAAAGACGGCTGCTGCTTGCTCCCGGGTAGTTCGGGCGGCTTTGGAGCGGATCATCAGATTGGCGACAAAGCGCTCGATCTTGGGCAAGCCTGCCCCAGGAGCTGCAAGTTGGGGTGGTGATATGTGCTGAGATTTCATACTTTTAATTTGCAAGTGAAAGTGGCGTGATACTTGTTGATCGCAAGTAAAAACTCGATATTTTTCGCCATGCCTGCTTCCAAAGGAAAATCTGCCAAGTCGCCGGAGCCTGAGAAAACCGCCACGCGCCGCTCTCCTTGTCCTGTGGCTTGTGCGCTCGATATCTTTGGGGATCGCTGGACGCTGCTGGTCATTCGCGATCTGATATTTGGAAAAAGTCGCTTCAAAGACTTCCTAGCATCCCCCGAGGGTATCCCTACCAACATCCTCGCGGAGCGTCTAAAGCGTCTACAGAACTATCACGTGGTGGCGCAAGTCAGTAATAGCGAGGGATCCCGCCATTTGGCCTATCAACTCACTGAAAAAGGCAGGGCCCTGCTGCCTGTATTGGTCGCCATGAAAGACTGGGGTCTAAATTGGGAAAAAGACACAAAAGTGCATTTAAACTGATAGGTTGATGTTTATTTTACCCCGAGTAGGACATGAAGGCCGAACCCACAAAAAGCCAATGGCAAATCGCCATTGGCTTTTATAATCAATGAGTTGAAGAAGTTTTAGCGGCGGCGGCGGAGAAGAGCCAACGCGCCAAATGCACCGAGCAATGCGGAGGAAGGCTCAGGCACTGCCTGTAAGTCCAAGGACACCAAACCGATTGCAAAGTCATTACCCGTCGCTGCGGTCTGCTGATTGGTCAGACGGAGACTGACTTGCCCAGCTGTGGCCGCGAATGAACCACCACCTAGCTGCCACACACCGCTTACTGTGTTAGAAAGGTTCAAGGTCGTTAAGTTAAACCAAGTGATGTTGTTATAGCTATACTCAAAACTGAGGATGGCAGGAGCAACCGAAACCGCATCCGGCGGGGAGAGGTTGGTGACGTAGGACTCAAAGAAATAAGTTTGGCCCGACGAGATGCTGATAGGAGCTGCAGTAGCCCAGACAATCTGGTTTGCAGCCTGAGCGCCATTCACAATCATCATATCACCGTTGACGGTGTTGTATGGATTACCAGCGGGTATGGGTTGCCACAGAAAGTGACCATCTGCGGGATTGTTTTCAATCGCGTAGGTTTCTTCAGTGAACAACGACATGCTGTTCAATACGACCACAGCCGAATAGTCGGATGTGAAACCGGTATTTCCAGCAGAGAAGTCACCGTTAGGAACAATATTCGCGGCATAGACGGGGGACAGACAGGCTGTCGCAGCTAGGCAGAGTGCTAGGGAATTATAATTTTTCATTAGGCTATTTTTATTTAAATTTGAAATCTGTCGAACAACCAAAAAAACACTAACTTAATGTTATAACCAGAAAATCAATGTGTTAACGATTTTTTGCTTGCGACAAAATTCGAGTGTTTATTTAAAAAAAACACTACAATGTCAACCGATTTGTTTAAATAGATTTTCGATTGCGATAGGGATATCCATTTGAGGAATTTTTTCCTACCGCTCTTTGCGGGCTCCGGAAATGATGTGCGCGGCCAGCAGAAATGGGAAAATGAAACCGACACTGCTGTGGGCGTAGCTGAGAAGCTCATGGAATTTCTCCCCACCGACGTAGTAGAGGCCGTATGCGGTGATGATGAGGAAAGCTTGCGCGGCGACGAGGCTGAGACCGATGACCCACTGGCGTTTGCTTTTATAGCCTGCGGGAATGTGAGTGGCTAACAGGTAGCCATAACTAATCATCATGAGAAAGGCTGCAGCGCCCGGGAGGAAGCCGAAGTGATCCCGCCGCTGGAGGTCAGCGCGGCGCGGCAGGATTTCTCCCTGGCAGATGCGCCATTTTCCGCCGCCGTGACGACAGCCCGGGAAATGCAGGAGAAATCGGTACGGAGCCTGCCGGAAGCACTTGCCGAGTTCCCGGGAGTGATGGTGCAGAAAACCGCAAATGGCCAAGGATCTCCCTATTTGCGCGGATTCACCGGCTATCGGACCCTGGCGCTCGTCGATGGCGTGCGGTATAATAACTCCGTTTATCAGGACGGGCTGAACGAGTATTTTTCCCTGATCGATCATCACACCTTGGACCGAATCGAGCTGCTGGAAGGCCCGGCCTCCGTGCAATACGGGAGCGATGCCATCGGCGGCACGCTCAATTTACTCATTCGCTCCTCGGACTTCATGGCGGAAACTGCGGGAAAATTTTACGCCCACGGTTCCCAGAGTTATCGCTACGCCAGCGCGAAAAATAGCCATGTTTCCCGGACCACGGCGGAGCTGGGAAATGGCGGGGCGTGGGGACTGCTCCTTGGATTTTCTCGGGCGGATTTCGGTGCTGTCGATGCAGCGGAAATCGGCAAACAGCGGAAATCGGATTACGATCAATACGGCATCGACCTGCGCTATGATTTGAAAATTTCCGATCAATGGCAGCTGACGCTCAATCACCAAGATTCCGTGCAAGACGACGTCTGGAGGACGCACTCCACCATTTTTAGCGAGAGCTTCGCCGGTTCAGAAATCGGGACGGATTTACGCCGTTTAAAAGACCAAGCCCGCTCCCTGAACTACGCAAAATTGACAGGAAAGAATCTGAATACGGCTATCGATGAAGCTGCTTTGACACTCTCCTTTCAAAGCTGGGATGAAGACGGCGATCGTATCAAAAGTGACCGCTCCCGCAGCCGGGAATCCTTCGACTCTCGGATGTTAGGACTGGATTTACAGCTCAAGAGCGAGCTCCCGGTGGGCCCGCTGGTCTATGGTTTCGATGCCTATCAAGATCGGGTCGATTCCTCCCGCACGGATTTCAATCCAGACGGCTCCGTGGACGAAACCCGTATTCAAGGCTCTATCGGTGATGACTCGCCCTACACATTGTTAGGCGCGTATCTCCAAGGAATTTCCCCGCTAGGAAATCGCTGGGATCTGATCGCAGGGAGCAGATTGACCCGCGCCAGCGCAGACGTCGGGAAATTTGAAGATCCCGCGACAGGAGTGGCTGCATCTTTGGAAGAATCGTGGAATCATCTCAGCTCCTCCCTCCGGCTGAGCTGCGATCTGGACGAGGCCGCGACGTGGGAACTCTGGGGAGGAATCAGCCAAGCATTTCGTGCTCCCAATCTGGGCGATCTGAGCCGCTATGGAGACAGCCGCTCCAATGAAACGGAAATCGCCGCGACCGATCTAGATCCTGAAAATTTCCTGACTTACGAAATCGGCCTGAAGAAAAATGACGGCCCGCTGAGCGCAACAGGGACCATTTATTATACCCAGATCGATGACTACATCACCAGCGCGCCCACTGGGGAAATCGTCGATGGCCTGACCGAAGTGACTAAACGCAACAGCGGGAGCGGCGGTATTTTCGGCATCGAGTTGGCCGGAAGCTATCAGTTTAGCGAGAGTTGGTCAGCGAAAGGAAATATCACGTATTTAGAGGGAGAGCTCGAAAGCTTCGCCGACGCATCTTCCTCCTTGGCCGTGAATGAACCGCTCAGCCGCATCCAGCCACTGACGGCGAATATTTCCCTGCGCTGGGACAGCCCGGATAAAAAATGGTGGGGAGAATTCGCCTGCACCTTCGCGGGCCGCGCCGACAAACTGAGCAGCGGAGATGAGGCGGACACCCAGCGCATTCCTCCCGGCGGAACGCCCGGCTACGCCTTGTTGAATCTCCACGGCGGCTACATGATAAACGAAAATTTCCGCGTTTCGCTCTCCCTGGAAAATCTCCTGGATCAGCCCTACCGCGTGCACGGCTCTGGCTCAAATGAACCGGGATTTGGCGTGAACACTGGGATCACGGCGAGTTTTTAAGAAAGTGGCGGTTAAAACGTGGCGGCGATCACTGGTCGCCGATAGTGAATATGAATGCTCGGCGACCGGTGATCGCCGCCACTTTTCCTCTGCCACTTTTCCTCTGCCACTTGACCATGAAAGGTTTCGCAAAAAGATAGATGCCCGTCACCCACAGCACGAACAGAATGAGCGCAGACGGGAGAAACACCCACAGCTTGATCTTTTCATGGAAAAAGCTCCCGTCGTGCAGGGATTCGATGATGTCGGAGCGGCGATAGGCGACTTGTAAAACCTGCCCGCTGCGGTGGTCGATCTGGATTTCCCAATGATTCTTTGCGTGGACTTTGACCAAGCCTTTATCCGGGCGGATATCCAGCCGGGAAATGTCATCCCAAGTCCGGATTTCCGCCTGCGGAATGGTCGTGGAGACTTGCAGAATTTGTGAAAATCCCAGGGTTGGCTCGCCGCTCGCTCCACGTGTTGTCGGCGGCTGAATCCACGAGCTTTCTTTTTTAAAAGCAGCAAAATTCCCGTCAGGATCACGATCAAAACGGGAACCGCGCATAGAATTGCTCCCCAATAGTGGATTTTTCGATTCAATCTCGGCCAGCGAATTCCAAACATCGCGCTCGTTTAGCATCGCAAGGAGAAAGGCGCAATCGCAGTTGCGACTGTGTGTCATCAACAATTCATCGACCACAGATTTCCAAGTTGTCTCGTGAAGCGGGCTGCGCTAATTAAAAATGTAACTTTAATTTTACTACCATGAAAACAACTACACGATCCGCCACCTCCGTCTGCTCCTCATGCCAACATTGGAGTAATGCTAGCTCCGATCAGGGAGAATGCCGCCGCCACGCTCCACAAATGCTGGTCTTCACCATCGACGCAGAAACGAAATTCGAATCTCGCTTCCCGACGACTAAAGCGGCCGATTGGTGCGGCGAGTTTGAGGAGAAATAAAGAGCTGCTATGAAGTTTTATTCAAAGCGGTGTTGATAGAAAAACAGGTAGGACGCCTGTTCGGCAACACGGCAGAAACGCACGTTACTTCTGCCGGTTTAATTTCTTGCTATTGAGAATCGTTCGCATTATGTTTCATTCATGCGAAGCGATTCCCAATCAAAACTGGATCACATCCTATCAGAGCTGATCATTCCGCTATCTGATTTTGCGGATTTGCTGCTGGATTTCCGCAGCTGGGCGCAGACGGGAGAAAAGGCGGGAGCTTGTGTGAAAGCTTATTTTGAAATGGTTGAGGCTGCGCCGGAGAATGGTAGCGCAGCGGTTTCGTTAGAGGATTTGCGAAAATGGTTAGAGTCGCACTTGGAAATTTCCATCATGGATGGGCTGGGTGGGAGAGATTTGGAGACGCTTCCTTGCCAGTTAGGAGGCCACGCAGGGCTTCAGCATTTTTGCCGTAGTGCGATGGAGACGGTCCGTCAGGACCGGGCGTGGGCCGCTTCGCAACTGCATCTCCAACTCCGCTTTGCGAGAAAGTTCCCGCTGGCCGCATGAGCGAGGAGGCGGATTTTACGGAGAAAGCTAGCCGCTATTGGCAAGAGCGCGGCGGGAGAATCACGGCGGTTCGCAAAATCATTTGCCACTCGATTTTCGAGCAGCAGCAGGCATTTACTGCGGATGAATTGTGGCGGGAAGCCCGCAAGCAAGATCGCGGGATTTCACTGGCCTCCGTCTACCGCACGCTCACCGATTTGGTTCGCTCCCAGCTAGTCAGGGAGATCCCAGGTCCGCGAGATCAACGGCTATTCATCAAGTCGTATTCTCCCGAAAAATCGTGCGGGCAGCTCGTTTGTTCAGACTGCCAGCGCATCATCCCTTTAAATGAAAATCTTCATCTGCCGCAGCAGGGAGCGGCGCTGAAGGAGTTAGGCTTTGACCCAGGAATGATGCATGTCCACATCCACGCGTCTTGTGAATCCTTTCACCGCTGTGGAGTTTGTGAAAATCAAACTGCCGCAGCGGCAACGGGATCTCCTACGGTCGCTAGCAGG
>JAAURL010000149.1 GCA_012032235.1 Akkermansiaceae bacterium
GGAATTTTAATGTTAGTGCTCCACTGGAATCCGCCACCGCACTAAAAATACTAGCAAGTATGCCAGTTGGAGTTCCCAAGCTACCACTGCCGATCGTATGACTCTCCAGGATTTCAATCGCCTTTTCTAAGGCTTTCCTTTGGTCATTGCGGGTGAATTCAACGCCATCCAGCCCACGCCGGACCTTGGCGGCGAGCGTGTGTTTTTGTTTCTCCCAATCCTCTAACTTTTCGTTTGATAGGAACGCAGGAGCCCAATTTTGCTCACTGCTAGAGCGGTATCGCTGTTGCCAATTCGCTACGAAATTTCGCAAATTCTCCTCCACGCCTTGGCCTTCCTTGCCGATGGACGCCCGGCGAAAAGCGTGCAAAAAGTCATCGCCACTCGCTTCATCGAGAGTTTCACTCAACAATTCGGCTAAAATTTCATCGCCCATGGCCGCTGCACGCGCTCCTTCTAACAAGTCAAATTTTCCACCGGTCAATCCGAGTTCATATTGAAAACCTCGGACCACATTGGCAAAAAAACTATCCATTGTCCCTAGTGTCAATCTTGGCAGCGCCCGGACGACTCGTTCTAGAGATTCACTAAAATCTACGTGTGGCAGTCTAAAGTCCCCTTTCAACTCTTCCGCTTTTTTTGCGTCCACCGCTGCTTCCGCTAGCCGGGTGAGAATCGAATCGGCAAATTCACCTGCCGCCTTACGAGTGAAGGTGAGAGCCACGATTTTTTCTGGCGCAACACCTTTCGCCACTAGCCCAATCACCCGGCTCGCAAGCTGATGAGTTTTCCCCGATCCAGCAGATGCTAGAATCACTAAATTGGGCTCTAGAATGTTCATTGGTGCCACCAGAATGCCTGCAATCAAGCCATGCTCAATCCCTGAAATTTACAAACTCATCTTCTCACTTGTGCCAGGAAAAACGGCGCTCATTCTCACGGCATGAGTTCTTTAAAATACGACTGCCACGTGCATTTGGTCGGAAACGGGAACAGCGGTAATGGCTGCTGGATTCGGATGAGTGGCTGGCACCGGATGATGGGTGGATTGATGTCGAAAATGATCGGGATGCCCGTGAGTTTTACCCATGATGATTTCGATGAGATCTATGTGAAACACCTAAGCAGATGGGTGAGAGAATCCAGCGTCGATCACGCACTTCTGTTAGCACAAGATCAGGTTTATCACAAAGATGGCAGCAGGCGTGACTTTGGCTCGTTTCATGTGCCGAATGATTATTTATTTTCCGTCTGTGAAGCGCATCCAGAATTCGTTCCCGCGATCTCGATTCACCCTGCGAGGCATGATGCATTGGATGAATTGGAAATTTGCTTAGCTCGCGGAGCGCGGGCTTTGAAACTGCTGCCAAATTGCCACAACGTGAATTGCTCGCTCCCGCAGTATGACGCTTTCTGGGAGAAAATGGCTGCCGCTGAATTGCCAATGCTAGCGCACACCGGTGGCGAAATGACCGTGCCTGTCGCGAACAAACTCTATGAAAGTCCGGCCTACTTTCGCCGTCCATTGGAGATCGGGGTCAAAATCATCGCAGCCCACGCGGCGAGTAGCAGTCACTTGTTAGATCCAGATTATTTCGATCTTCTGGTGGAGATGATGAAAGAATTTCCGAATCTTTATGGTGATACCAGCGCGCTCAATACGCCATTTCGCAGTGCCGCGGTTAGGAAAGTGTTGGATTCGGATTTGTTAGATCGATTCATCCATGGCAGTGATTTCCCAGTTCCGATTGGGACATGGTATGTGAGATTGCGCGGCTTGATCGACGGGGAGGACCGGGCGACAGCCGCGAAGATCACGAACCTCATCGAGCGCGACTACTTTCTAAAACGTGCCATGGGCTTCGATGAGGGTCACTTCACGAAACTGGGTGAGGTGCTGAGAAAATAGGAATCACCCATCAACGGGTAGCGATCACTTCCACGGTGAATCCTTTTAAATATCCAGTTTCCGGAATGGAGATGAGAACCGGGTGATCGGCGCGTTGGGCGTGATTCATCACAAGACGGGCCGACTTTTTCGCATCGATGGATGCGTTGACGAGGTTTTCCATAAATAGCTCCCGGGAGGCGTGGTAAGAGCAGCAGAATGTCGAGAGGAGCCCGCCTTTTTCTAACAATTTTAGCGACCGCAGGTGGATCTCCTTGTAGCCGCGCATGGCGTCCATGAGAGTGGCCTTGTTGCGGGTAAAACTGGGTGGGTCTAAAATGATGAGATCGTATTCTGGTTTCGCATGTTTGAGGAAATCGAAGACGTTGTGCTCGATGACTTCGATATCCAGATGGTTCGTCTTTGCGTTGTGACGAGCAACTTCGCAGGCGCTGGCGGAAACATCCACGGCAGTGACTTTTGCAGCTCCCGCTTTAGCGCAGGCGAGGGCGAATCCTCCTTGATTGGTAAAGCAGTCTAACACGCGCTTTCCCTTTGCCAGTGCAGCGACTTCGGCGTGGGCTTGTAATTGGTCGAGATAAAGCCCGGTTTTTTGTCCGTCGAGTAGATCGACCTCGAAGGAGAGTCCGTTGGCATGGACGGTGAAAGGACCGGGATTTTCTCCGTGCAGCATTTCGATGCCTGGCTCCATGCCCTCTGCCTTGCGGTAGGGAGAATCATTACGCAGAACGATAGACTTGGGAGCTAGCAGGGAAATGAGCACGTCGCGAATGATTTCCTTCCGCAGGTCCATGGCCAGCGTCAGCGTTTGCACGGATAGATGATCGCCGTAGCGGTCCACGATTAGGCCGGGGATGCCGTCAGACTCGCTCCAGACCAGGCGGGCGAGCGTTTCATCGATCCCAGATTGCTTGCGGTGCTGGATCGATTGGGAGATACGGCGGGAGAAAAAGTCCACATCCAGATCCTGACGACGGCGGGAGAAACGACGGGCCACGATTTGCGAGAGCGGATTATAAATCGCAGATCCCAGCGGGCGATCGCGGAAATCCTTGAGCGTGATGACATCTCCCGGCTTCGGATCGCCGAAGGTTTTCTTGATTTCAGTGGCGTAAATCCACTCGTGACCGTGAAAAATACGTGCTCTGGGTGAGATGATAATGCCTGCCATGGGGGCGAAATGTCGGCTGGGAAAAGTGGATTTGTCGAACACGAAACGAAGGAACAATGAAGTCCGGGAGATTTTACCTTGATCCGCTCTCCCAGAACCCCTACCAAATTGGCTACCGACTATGGGACAACAATCGAAGAAAATCATTAAACGCCGTCGCCGCGCCGATTACTTAAAGCGCAAAAAGGAACAGGCAAAGCTCGGAGGCATCGTCAAGAAGCCTGCCGTTAAGAAAACAGACACTGCTAAAAAGGCCGCTCCTGCTAAAAAGGCCGCTCCCGCGAAAAAAGCGGCTCCTGCGAAAAAGGCTGCAAAGAAAGTTGATGGTGCCGAGCCAGTAGAGACCGCCGCGCCAGAAGCTGCTGAGTCTTGAAATTTTTCCAGCTCGGGAGAATCTAAAAAATAAGCCGCTCCGAAATGGAGCGGCTTATTTTTTGATGATTTGTTGGTCCAATCAATTGGCGTGGTTTCGAGAACACCTCGAAGATCCATTGATCACTTGCGGCGTCTGAAAAGAGCCATCACGCCGAAAGCACCGAGAAGCGTTGCGCCACTGGGTTCTGGAATGACTGTGATGGAGCCAGATGGTAGTGGAGTCGCACTTGACCAATTCGCAGAGTTCCCGATAGCTGCTAACCAGTCTTCTTTGGTGCCTGATGTTATAGCTGCGGTATTAAATCCGATGGTTCCTGCCGTAGCGAAATTCAGTGACACAGCAGTGAGTCCGAGCGTGAGCCCTGGATTTCCTCCCGTAGCTGCTGACGTGGCGGCTTCGAATCCATTCGTATCATCCAGCACAAACAACTGCACAGATGGATTTTGCAAAGGTAGATTGTCTGGAGCCTGAAATGCGTAGATCTGATCACTTGCAGTAGCTAGGGCTAGATCTGCGAAGGCTCCAGAGGTGCCACCGGGAACAGCACCAACAGCTGTGTAACTGAAATTGGAAGAAATGGTATTCGTCTGGATGATTGTTCCAGGAGCAATGCTATTGATCGCGGTCCACTTCAAGAGATTCTCGTTGCCATCTCCATCTGTTGCAGAAGGTGAGCGGAAAGCGGTGCCTGTCCAGCCGTTATCCGTAAAATAAATTATTTCTCCAGCGTTGATTGTGCTGAGGGCAACAAATGCGAAGGAATCAGGATTAGGAGCAACTCCATTGTTAGTGCGACCGATGATCGCGATGTCTCCAGCGAGGAGTGCTGCATGAGATAGGGTGCTCATCATCATGATGGCGGAAAAAGCGACAAATGGTAATTTCATATAAATTTGATAGTAGTAGTTCTTTTAAAAAAAGCAGTTCTCCGATAATAGGTATGATCTCTTCATCATAGAAAAGTTGAGTGACTTTTTTGTAACTGTCACTGGTTGTGTTTTGTGACGGAAATGACAATTCAATCAATCTGTCCGATTTTGGAGAATGTTACTTCACATTTTCAAATTTATTAAAGTGACGAACAAGTCACAACTATATTGAAGACACGTGATGTAGTTTTGTAGAGGTATGGGTCAACTATATGAATATATTTCGCAATGTTTATCTGTGGATGGTGCTTGGAACTGCATTTTCTACTTTTGTATCTGCTGATACCATCGCCTATTGGGATCAAAATAGTAACGGGCTGCCAGGTGGCACATCCTTTGGATTTGCAACCACAGCATTTCCTCAGGCTGCTAGCCAAGGCTCAGGGTCACTTAGCTTGGCAAATTTCGATACCACAACGGCTGTCGTGACTGGTAACACGGTTTTTGATTTCATCGAGAGTTTCGGCGGCGATGCTCTTGGTGCGCTTCCTACGGTGCCAGCGGGTGGTTCGATCTCGCCGCAGGGTGGGAATGCTTCTAATTCTAACAATGGCATGTCCATCATCTTGCAATGTAGTACGGTGGGTTTTCAAGACATTAGAGTGAGTTGGGCGCAACGCGGGACTGCTACTGGGTTTAATTCGCGGGCTTTTGCGTATTCTACCGATGGTGTGAATTATACGACTTTTGCTACGGATACCGGTGCTCTTACGGCGACTTGGGTTTTGGAGGATTATGATCTTAGCGCGATCAATGCTCTGGAAGGAGATTCGTCTGTCTTTTTCCGCATCACGCTGACTGGTGCTACGGCTGGCACTGGTAATAATCGGTTTGATAATATTTTGATCAAGGGCACGCCTGGTGGTGCTGATCCTACGCCGCCTGTGGCGAGTGCGTTTTCTCCTGCGGATAATGCAGTGAATGTTCCTGTGAGTGCGACGCCTTCGATCGTATTGAGTGAGCCGGTGCAAAAGGGCACGGGGAATATTTTAATCAAGCGTTCTAGCGATGATAGTGTTTTCGAGAGCATTGCTGTTTCCTCGTCGCAGGTTGTAGTTGCTACGAATACTGTGACGATTGATCCAGCCGTTGATTTTGCAAATTCTACGGGCTATTACATGGAGATTCCTGCTGGGGCGATAGAGGACATTGCTGGTAATGATTATGCTGGTCTAACAGGTAATGCGGCATGGAATTTCACAACGATTGCTCCTGCTGTTTCGCCAATGGCTACGGAAACTTTTGCGAGCGGTTGGCGCATCAATCCTTCTGGCGCTAGCACGGTGGCGGATTACTATGCGGAGGGTAGCGGCCAAGGAAGTTTTGCTCGCTATGATATGGGCGTTTTTAATTTCTCGAAGATTGATTTTAATCTCAGTGGTTCTTCGCAGATCACGGGTGTTAGCTCGGCGGAGTTTACGTTGCGGCAGAATTTCCGCTCGTTCACGACTGGCACGCAGTTTGAGTTTTTCCTGACGACGGATGCGCCTACTGGCAAGTCCTTCAATCCTGCTTTTATCAATGGTATTGATGCGACGCAGTTTAATAATCCACCGATCTCGCTAGGTCAGTTTTCTTACACGCCGACTGCTACGGATCCGACCTTTGATACCTTTAATCTCACGCTTAGTCCGGCGGCGAGTGCGACGCTTGCAGCTCGTATCAATACGGGTGAAGACTTCGGCGTCATCATTGCTGCGGTGAATGCGCCAGACGCGATTACTTTTTCGGGTAAGGGAAATACTTTTGACCCAGGCGATCCATCGTTGAAGCTGACGGTGAATGAAACGACAGGCGTCGATAATACACCGCCTAGCGTGGTATTTTTCACTCCTGCGGATGGTTCGGGCGGCTTGCCGATTTCCTCTAACATTCGGATCAATTTCAACGAAATCATCCAAAAGGGAACTGGTAACATTACGATTTTCCGTGCTGGTGATAACTCGGTCTTTGAGGTCATCCCGGTCTCTGGCTCGAATGTTACCGTGAACCTCGGAACAGTAACGATCGATCCAACGGCTGCGCTGGAGTCTGCTGGAAATTATTATGTGCAGATCGCTGCTGGAGCCATTGAAGATACTTCAGGAAATGACTTCGCTGGCATCAGTGATACGACGACTTGGAACTTCTCCACGGCTCAGCCGCCGATCACTGGGGTTGGGCCATTTTCTGCTTCTGAAAATGCACCGGCTGGCACGGTGGTGGGCGATCTGAATCCTGCGGTCATTGGCAAGGAAGGCATCAAGTATGCGATTCTTGGTGGCAGTGGTGGTTCCACGATGATGAAAGGTGTTCCTGGCGCAGGCTATTTGGTGAGCCCTATCTTCACGATTGGCGATACGTTAGAAGCTACCACTGGTGCGCTGAATTCCTCTAGTGCTGGAAATTTCTCCCCACCTGGAACGCCTGACGGCCTTGGTGCTTTCTCGCTGAATGCGAATACGGTGCGCGTTTTCATGAACCATGAAATCGAAGTGCCTGCCACGGGTTCTGGAGCGTTTCCATTCACACTTGCCAATGGAACGGTCATCGCAAAAGGCGGTGCGCGGATCAGTTACTTCGATATCGATAAGACCAGCCGCCGTGTGGTGGATGGCGGCCTTGCCATTGCTCGCATGTATGATCGTTCTGGCAATGTCGTGACCAACACTAGCCAGCTCGAACTCGGCGGCTTGGATCGCATGTGCTCAGCTTCGCTTTATGAGCCGCAGTCATTCGGTGCTGGGCGTGGCTTAGTCAATCGCATTTATCTAACAGGCGAAGAAACTGCGACTTCCTTCGGTCATCCTCACGGCGGCACGTTTTGGGCATTGGACACGGCCAGTGGTGATTTCTGGGCACTGCCGGATCTCGGTCGTGGTTCATGGGAAAATGCGGCACTCATCGATACTGGAAATACTTCGCAGATCGCACTTCTGTTAGGAGATGATGCTGAAGCGCGTCCGCTTTACCTTTATGTCGGCACGAAGGACACATCTCCTACGGCGAATTTCATCCAACGCAACGGGCTAAGCGGTGGTCAGCTTTACATCTGGAAAGCAGACAATGGAAATACCACTCCGCAGCAGTTCAATGGTTCTGGCAATACTCGCACTGGCACTTGGGTAGCCATCAATGCGAGAAATGCAGCGGCTGCTGGCACTGCTGGGCACGATGCCGCGGGTTATAAAAACGACACTACGCTCAAGACGGAAGCCATCTCGCTCGGTGCTTTTCTTTTCTCTCGTCCAGAAGATCTCGCTACGAATCCAGCCGATGGCTCGATGGCTGCCTTTGCTTCAACAGGCCGTGGATTGGTCTATCCGCTCGATAACTGGGGTGACACCTACGTGATCGACATCGACTTTGCGGCTTCTGTTCCCACGACGGGTTTCCT
>JAAURL010000150.1 GCA_012032235.1 Akkermansiaceae bacterium
GATGCAAGAGCCGCCGCCCTCGTTTCGCTCCATCTGCGTCCCGATGCATTTCGCATACTCCGAATGAATTTCTCCACGCCGTAGCAGCTGATTATCCACGCGGTTGGTTTCCACGTTATTGGTGCCGGGAGCAATCTTACTGGACGCCCATCGGCAGCCCCAAAGGCAAAAAACGTGGCCTGATCAACGAGGAAGGAATGGTGGAAGTGGACGAAGCAGGTTTTTCGTTAGAGCCATTTTTACTCGTTGCGGGTCAGCTCGTGACTTGGGCGGATGCGAAAATTCAAATCTCCCTAGCCGATGACGGAACTCCATTTCCAACGGTCACTTGGCAGTGGGATGAGATGAAAATGCATATCGTCCCGTGGATGGATGGAACGGATGATGAGCTCACCTTACGAGTGAACTATGTGTTAGAAAATATCACTCTCGATGATGTTCGTTTGGTAATCACGGCTCGACCATTCCAAGTCAATCCGCCGTGGCAGGCATTTCGCAACCTCGGCGGCCAAAGCCCGATTCACAAGATCGAGTGCCTGAAGAGAAAAATTAAAATTGATAGCCGGGAAATACTTACCACGCCATCGCCACAACACTGTGGAGCCGCGATGTTTGAAGAAGGTGGAGTGTTAGAATTCCTATCAAAAGGAGAAGTGCCGATGCATCAAAACGTGAATGATCCATCTGGTCTCGCCTCCGCAGCGATGATTTGGAATGTGCCAAAAGGGAAAGAATTCACGACAACTCTATCATTTCCCTATTTCAAATCACCTAACAAATACTCAAAGCGAAATCGCCAAAAAGCCATCGAGTGCTGGAAAGAAACTCTCGCTCCCGTCGAGTGGCGTGTGCCACCGGTCGCCCAAGAAGCGATTCAATGTTTTCATACGGCTGCCGCGCACATCCTCATCAATCGGGACGGCCCAGCCATCCAGCCCGGCCCACGCCGCTATACCCGCTCCTGGGTTCGCGATTGTGTCATTATGGGCGCGGCATTGGCTAAGATCGGGCAAGCGCAGGCACTTAGAGAATTTCTAAATTGGTACGTGCAATTCCAGCATCCAAATGGTCATGTGCCTTGCGTGGTGGATCGTGATGGGGTCGATTCACTCGTCGAGCACGACAGCCACGGTCAATGGATCTGGGGAGTTAGCGAAATTTTTAGAGCCGATCAAAATTTGGATTTTCTAAAGTCCATGTGGCCTTCGGTAAAACGTGCCGCGGACTATTTGTTAGATCTCCGAAAACAACGCCTCACCGATTTCTATCAGCAGCCGAAACATGCCGCTTGTTACGGCTTGCTACCAGAATCCGCAAGTCACGAAGGTTATCTCGCCCATCCGGTGCACTCCTACTGGGATGACTTCTGGGGAATCCGTGGACTAGAAGCTGCCGCCGAACTCGCCGCTGTGTTGGGATATTCTGAAGATTCCACCGCATGGAAAAACGAAGCGAATCTTTTTCTCGCCGACACGATTTCCTCCATCGGAAAAGTCATCGCTGATCGCAAACTGGATTACATTCCAGGTTCCGTCGAGTGGGCGGACTTTGACCCGACTGCCACCGCGAACGCCATCGCACTACTCGACTTCGCCGATGATCTTCCCGCTGCTCCACTAGATCACATGTTAGGAACCTATCTGGATGGTTTCCGGAAAAACATCGCAGCGAAATTCCATGGCTCAACTACACCGCCTACGAAATCCGTCTCATCGGTGCATTCGTTCGTGTCGGGAAAAGAGATGAGGCCCACGAGCTACTTGATTTTTTCCTATCAGATCGCCGACCTATCCAGTGGAATCAATGGCCGGAAATCAGCTGGCGTGATGCTCGCGCACCCGGACATTTAGGCGACATTCCACACACATGGATTGCCGCAGAATATCTATTATCCATCCTCGAAATGGTAGCGAGCGAGCGAGAATCCACGGGGAAAATGGTTTTGGCATCCGGCCTGCCATGGTCATGGATCGCTGGGGGAGATGGCTTTTCCGTCCGCGGCCTAATCACTCGTTACGGTCCACTGGATTTCCAGATCGCAGCGAAGGGAAAAAAACAGATTCATTTTCATATTTGTGAAACGATCCAGTTACCCGAGAAAGGCTTATTTATCTCCCCGCCGCTCCCGCCCGGTCACCGAATCGTTTCGGCTCTTGCGCCTAACGATTCATCATTGATGATCACTCCAGATGGTGATTCCGTAATGGTGAAGAGACTTCCCATTTCTGTGACACTTTTGCTCGACGACGAATTACCTATCCCACTCACATAGCGCATGAACAAAAACCCGAATCGTTTTCGAATCCTCACCAATGGCAAGATGCGTAGTATGATCCTGCCGGATGGTTACGGTGGTGGATTGTTTTACGATTGGATCGCCCTAACGCGATTTTCAGAAAATACTCCTAAAGCTTGTGGCCCGATGCTCTATCTCCGCGAGGGCAATCATTGGGCCGTGGTAGAGCAGGGAAATTCTCTAGAAAATCTAGCGGCTAGCTGTGAAGTGGGAATCCCGCCAGATCTGAATGTAGAAATTCGTAAAATTACCCTGAGCAATCACGATATTTACCCACGCGAAATCGAACTGACGACTTACACAGAGGTTTCACTCAATCACCCATTAGGCGACGCTGGGCATCCTGCATTTTCAAAACTCTTCGTTCAGACTTCCGTCACTACTGGGATTCCCACACTACTCGCCCGCCGCAGACCGCGCGGCAGTAATGAGAATTGGCCATGGATGGCACAGACACTCATCACCTCTAGCTTGGAGCGATCCTGGGAAACCAACCGCGCAACATTTCTAGGACGTGGGCGAACGCCATTCGATCCACGGGCAATGGAAATCCATGGGCCGCTTTCTTGCGAAACCGGCAATGTGTTAGATTCCGTCATGTCGTGGCGTTGTAAAATCGCGCTAGCACCAGAGGAATCACAAACCGTTTGGCTGATCACAGCCGCCGCCCCAGATAAAGCTAGCGTGATGGACATCGTTCACAGCTGCTACAAGGCAAATGCCGCTCAAAAACTGCTCGATTCGGCTATTTCTGCAGAAATCGACCACGTTGCAAAACAGGGAATCGATCCATCTACAGCAGAGCGATATGAGTCGCTGGCAGCGAAAATGCTCTTTGGTCGTAAATACCGGCAACCGCCCGGCTCCCTCGCTGGCTCAGAAGTGGTCCACCGCTTTCCGCTTTCATGGGAGGAGATACGCGTGATCGCCTCCGCTCCTTGGTCCAGCCCAGGCACGCAGGATCTGTTAGCTGCCCTACCGTTCTGGAGATCGCTCGGGCTTCAAGTTCGCTTGTTCATCATGGACAAAGAACCGAAAGAAAAAAGCCCAGAAGGCGTTACTTTCGTTGATCCTGAATCATTCTCTGGTGATGAATTGGAATGGTGGCATGCATCGGCACATCTTGTTAGTAGCGCAGAGATTCACCCGCTCGCCGTTTCCGAATTCAAACACGAACCCTACGGGGCACCTTTGCCACCGGATAAAAAAGCAAAGGTCAATGAAAAGCTACAATGCTTCAACGGCTACGGTGGCTTTTCTGCAAATGGCAGTGAGTATGTGATCCCCATGGATCTTAGCGAGGGCCGCCTTCATTTGCCGCCCATGCCATGGGTCAATGTGTTAGCAAATCCAAACTTTGGCTGCATCGTCAGCGAGCGAGGCGCAGGCTACACTTGGTCACGCAACAGCCAAGCCAATCGCCTAACGCGTTGGTCAAATGATCCGATCTCAGATCCACATAGTGAAGCCCTCTACATTCTCGACGAGAAAACTGGCGAACTGTGGTCACCCCTGCCCGGCCCCTGCCCACCGCAGTCATCTTTTGTGGTTCGACATGGTTTCGGGCGGACACGTTTCATTTCTAACATTGGGTCACTCTCGCAAACGATCGACTTTCTCGTGCCGCCAGAGGATCCGATCAAACTCATTTCAATCTGTTTAAAAAACAGCTCGTCAGAACCACGCCATCTCGTTTTTTCTACCTATCAGAAATTGCTCCTTGGCTCTTCACCAGACCGTCACCACTCGACTCTGGCCTGGACGGATGAAGATGGCATTCAGCATGCGGTCAATCCACGAGCCGGAGACTTCGCAGACACCCATGTCTTTTCATTCATGGCCATCCATGGTATTCCCATTGACTACGAAAAGTATAATAACTCGACGATTTCTTTTCTCGGCTCCGGTGGCATAGCCGATCCATCCGCTCTGGCCGCAGGCGGAGGCTGGGAAAGCGCGCCTGGCTATGGTCACGATGCTTGCTTTTCCAGTATGACCTCATTCGTCTTAAATGGTGGAGAAGAAGTCGAAATCTTAATCGCCTTAGGCGAAGTAACCGCCATCGAAAATGGCAGCCTTTTAGTCGAAAAGTATCAGCAAGCCGGCGCGATGACAGCTGCGATTGCGGAGACTCAGAATTACTGGGAAAAATTGTTAGGGCATACGAAAATCCAAACCCCGCTACCAGAGATCGACCTCATGGTAAATGGTTGGCTAAGCTATCAGAACATTGCTTGCCGGATCTGGGGTCGCAGCGCTTTCTATCAATCCGGAGGCGCTTACGGATTCCGCGATCAGCTCCAAGATTCTGGAGCGTTGGCAGCGACTCATCCTGAGCTGATGCGCTCCCAGATTCTGCTCCACGCTGCCCAACAATTTCCCGAAGGCGATGTCACACACTGGTGGCACCCAGAACCCATCGGGCGTGGCATGAGAACGAAATTTTCCGACGATTTACTATGGTTACCGTATTTGACGGATCACTATCTCCAAGTCACCGGAGATCAAACTTTGTTAGATGAGAAACGCCCATTCATCCATGGGCCACTTTTAGATCCGCATGAAGATGAGGCCTACATCGAGCCTGAAATTTCGACAAACCAAGCCAGTGTCTTTGAGCATTGCTGCCTAGCGATCGACAAATCTCTCACCAAAGGTGCCCACGGTTTACCGCTCATCGGCATTGGCGACTGGAACGACGGCATGAGCCGCATCGGTCGCGAAGGAAAAGGCGAAAGCGTATGGATGGGCTTTTTCCTATTTACCATCCTGAACCGCTGGATCCCTCTCTGTGAAAAACGCGGTGAATCCGCACGAGTCAAAAAATACGCTCAATACCGTGACGACCTTCTAACAGCCATTAACGATGCAGGCTGGGATGGAGACTGGTACCGCCGCGCTTACTATGATGATGGCACGCCACTGGGAACGCATACCGATGACGAATGCCGGATCGACGCTCTCGCTCAAGCATGGGCCGTCATTTCAAAAGCAGCACCGCCAGAGCGTGTCGAAAAAGCGCTCGATTCGCTGGAACGTGAATTGATCGATCAAAATCACGACATCATCCGGCTGCTGCATCCACCCTTCGTGAATACTCCTCACGACCCTGGCTACATCAAAGGCTACGTCTCTGGAGTTCGCGAAAACGGCGGCCAATACACCCACGCTGCCTGCTGGGTCATCCGCGCGATGGCGGAGGCTGGACGCAAAGATCAAGCGGCTAAACTCCTTCAACGTCTCAGCCCCATCTGGCACTCTCGGGATGAAAAAGCCGTCGCCCGCTATCAGGTAGAACCCTACGTCGTGGCGGCAGACATCTACGGCACCGATCCACACACCGGCCGTGGTGGCTGGACATGGTACACCGGCTCCGCCGGATGGATGTTCCGCGTCACAATCGAATCCATCCTCGGGCTCACGCTAGAAAATGGAGATACACTCGTTCTCGATCCACGCGTGCCAAATGACTGGCCGAAATTTTCGATTCATTATCGCGGCCCTTCCGGGAAGACTCTTCATCGAATTGAAATCTCTAACCCGAAAAAAGATTCATCCAAAGTCATCAGCCTCTCCTTCGATGGGAAATCCCTTCCACCAGAAGAGGGCATCGCTCGTTGGAAATTCCTGGATGACGGAAAAGAACACACCGTGGCAGTGACGCTGGGACCGGCATGACCTGTCAGCCTTATCCGATGACTCGCTGTGGAGACTAGCAGATAGGAAATTCCGGTTTTTGTAAAAATCTCCTTGCCAAGCGTCTAACGATTAACTTTTGATGTTAGCGTAATATGGAATAATTCTCCCCATGTTCTATGTCCTCTTTAAGTTTCTGGCCGCTTCACGTCGCGTCTAGCAAATATCTTACTCCTCTCAACTTTCGGGGTCGCCCCGCTTGATGCAGATTCCGCGCCGTGGGTCTTCAGCCCACCTAGTGTCGGCAGAGCCTTGCAATCCGGCGGCTGGGCACTGGACTATCCATTAGGAAATGTTGACGCTTCACCGGAATTCAATTTCCCACTGCAACTGGTCTACCTGACCACTCGAAATCAGGAGGGATTGTTTTGTAGTAGCTGGTTTGTAAGCGTCCTACGGAGTGCCTGTTGACGTGGAAGTCGTAGGTTGGGGACTTACGGCGTTTATGACTACGCAGTTTTTCGAAAGCGTGGTTTTTCCAGGCTCTTGGCGTAGGCTTGGGGGGTGTAGTTGGCGAAGGTTTCGGCGGTGACTTTGATTCTGGGCAGTTCTTCAAAAATCCAGACGAGGTATTTCCAGGGATCGATCTGGCGGCGGCAGCTTTCGATGAGGGTATACCAGATGGCGTTGGTTTGTCCGGCGGCTTCGCTGCCCATGAAGAGCCAGTTTTTGGCTCCGAGCTTGGTGGGGCGGATGCCGTTTTCGATGAGATTATTATCGATTTCTAACATTCCGTTAGAGAAACAGGCTTCTAGTTTGGGCCATTGCCCGAGGGTGTAGTCGATGGCTTTGCCGAGGGTGCTTTTAGGTAGAACTTTGCGCGTGTTTTTGATTTTCCAAAGGGCTTTGCCGAGTTTGCGGTAAATGGGAAGGGATTGGGAGATGCGCATTCGCTCTCGTTCGGCGGGGCCTGCACGGTGTTGGCGGAGATGGGCTTCAATCTGATAGAGGTTTTGGATGTGCCGGAGGAACCAGGCGGTGAGCTTGGGTTTGTGATCTTTGGCTTCGAAAAATTTACGTCTCACATGCGCCCAGCAGCCGATGAGTTCGACGTTTTCTCTCTGCTTGCGATAGCTTTCGTAGGCTTGATAGCCGTCGCATTGGAGGATGCCGATGAAGGTTTTGTTTGGCGTTTGTAATAAACTTTGAAGGCAGGTGGCAGCGCGGCTGGGATGCCATTGGTAGAGGATGTCACCACGTCCTTGTCGAGTTGTTAGATCGGGACGGATCAGTGTCCAGAGGTAGCCTTGTTGGGTTTTTCCTCCGCCGGGATCGAGGTAGTCGATGGGGGTTTGATGCTCCCCTCCGGTCGCCCCCCTTCGGGGCACGTCGCGTTCGCTCCTGTCTATGTCGCTCCGCTCCATTCGTCAGCTTGGAGATAGTTTTGGCAAAGCATTTTCTCATGCATGCTGCGGTAGATGCCGCTGAGATAGAGATTGGTTAGATCGGCCATCCATTGACTCATGGTGTTGCGTGGGAGGTGGACTCCGTGGCGCATGAGGAAGTGTTGCTCTTGGCGGTAGTAAGGTTGATGATCGCAGAAGCGATTGGTGGCGATCTCTGCGGCGAGCCTTGGAGAGAGGAGGCTGCGTTCTTTAAGTGGACTTGTCACCTTTTAATGGAGTGTTTTTTGGGAGCGATTGATTTTGTTTAGTTTGTTGTTTAAGCGGCCAATTCGGCAGCTAAAGGAGTGATGTAATTCAGTGAAGAGTGAAGGCGTCGCGAGTGATAGTATCCTTCGATATATTCAAAGA
>JAAURL010000151.1 GCA_012032235.1 Akkermansiaceae bacterium
GAAATCCCTATCGGTGTTCCACATCATTCGATTATCGGTGATCGCGGCAAAGGAGATACGCCAAATAGCAGCGATGGTGTCGTCGCCTACTGGAGCTCTCACTTAAATAGTGCGGCTTCAGAAAAAATCGTTCCTGCGGGACATGGTGCATTTGATCATCCAGAAGCCATCACTGAACTGCGCCGGATCCTACTGCTCAATGCGGGCATCAAAGAGTAACTTTCGCCCATCAATGACGAATCCGATCGAGTCTGAATTCCTATTCGCTCTCTGCAATCCAGGATCAGAAAAGGCGCTAAAGTTAGAAGCCGAGACCATGTCATTAGGCTGGAGGCTCAGCTATCAGCGTCGTGGATTTGTGACGTTTAAGGCAGATCGATCCTTTTACCTTGAATCATTCACCAAGCCACTCGCCTTCGCGCGCAGACTTTGTCTTTCGTTAGGAAAATTCCATACTCAGGATGATGCCGTTAAAGCGCTGCGCTCCCAATCTGTTAGCAGTATCCATCATGCGCGATTTCATGAGAGAAAAATGCGAGGCGTTCAGGGAAATGATTTACCCAGCAAGCCCGAAATAGGTCAGCGAATCGGCACAATCGTGGAAATTAGTCCGACTGAATTCTGGGTCGGCATTCACCAGCACGCGGCGTTGCTCAGCCCGGATCCAGCAGGAGACTCAGGGGTCGTAATGGCAGAGCATTCTCCTTCCCGCGCTTGGCTAAAGCTCGAAGAAGCCGTGAACTTTTTCGACATTCAATTTTCAAAATCTGACATTGTGGCAGAGCTAGGTTGCGCGCCGGGTGGGGTTGTTCTCGCGCTGCTAGATCGTGGAGTTTCAGTCATCGGTGTGGATCCTGCAAAGATGGCAGATGTAGTGATGAAATCTGCGATTGCAGAGCGTGAAAATCCTCCGCGCAATCAACCATGGTTTTCCATTGCCGAAAGCCCGCAGCACTTACTAGCAAGCGAGACTTGGGCCAAGACGTCACTTGGTTCATGTCAGACATGAATCAGTCGCCAGAAGTTGTGCTCAGCGAATGTCTACGCTTTTGCAAGATGGCTCCATCCATACGTGGCGTTCTCATTACTTTAAAGCTAACAGATCTAAGTCAAATCACCGATAAGGCGAAATGGTTCGCGCCACTCAAGTCCATCGGTTTTCAAACCATTCGCTTGCAGCAGCTCAGCGTACATCACAAGGAACTCACGCTTTTTGCATTGAAATAAAATTCTCAGAAAAGCGCGCGAATCAATGCTCGATAAACCGTGCTTCTCGGGACTTTGATTCGCTCTTGAAGCCTGTCCCAGGAAACGCCTTGCATCGCTTCCAAGGTCGGCAAGGCGATCCTAGCGGGTAGAACTGTGGCAGTTCGCAGACGCCTAATTTTTAATGATTTCGCATAATCTTCTCCTTCAGCAATCCAAGATTTAGCACGGTCTAGCCAACCAGAATGACAAGCTAACAATGCAACCCTATCATGCGGATCACTGATCGGGAGATAACATCGGCCTACCGCAATATCTGCGGGTAAATCGCGCAAGATATTCACAAGCTGAAGTCCTTTCCCGTAAGAGATCCCTTTCTCGATGAGACGAGATTGATCATTGTTAGAAAACCGATCTCCCAAAGTGAGAAATCCTAACTTAGTCCAAAACGCGCCCACACAACCTGCGACCCGCCAAGTGTAATCTTCCAGCGCAATGTCGTTCTCCAAAGCTACAGGATTTCGTGAACTCGCATTTGTGAAGTATTGTAAATCGAACAGCTGCCCGCTGACGATCGTTTCTAATACTTCCCGCACGAGATGAACTTCTCCTTCAGGCAAAAATTTCAGCTGGGATAAAATATCGTCGGCAGATTCCAGCAATCGTCGTTCACGAAAATCAGCGACTCCATTTAGAACTGCAATCGGCCAGCGCGGGCTACCAGATTGTTCAACAATCGCCCGCCGGAACTGTGTCAAAGCATCAAGTCGCAAATCCAACGGCGCGTCTGATGCATCGGCTAGGGTATCGCTGCTGCGAGCCAACAGGTAGGCGAGACTGGCAGCACTCCGCATCGGTGCCGGAAGCAATCGCAAACTCAGATAGAATGAGCGCGAAACGCCTTTGAGCACTTCTCTCTGTAATTTTCCGTTCAACAGTTGCTAAGCATAGGACTCCCAAAACATTGTCAATTCCTTAGCAGAGCAGTGAGACCTGAGATAAAAGCACTTTTCTTGAGCTTGGCAAAGAACGGATGAATTGCCAGTGTGTGGTCATGTTTGATTCAAATCGCTATGATGGCAGGATGCCCTACCGGCGTTGTGGGGATTCTGGCTTATTTCTTCCCGCGATTTCGCTGGGATTTTGGCATCACTTTGGCCGAAACGATGATTTTGAAGAGGCCCGCCGAATCATGCGCCGAGCGTTTGATCGTGGCGTGACACACTTTGATTTAGCCAACAACTACGGTCCCCCGCCTGGCTCAGCAGAAGAAAATGTCGGGCGTATTCTAATCGAAGATTTTGCCTGTCACCGTGATGAGTTAGTCATTTCCACTAAGGCAGGACATGAAATGTGGAATGGGCCATACGGTCAAAAAGGCTCACGGAAGCATTTACTTTCCTCACTCGACCAATCGCTAAAACGTCTCCGCCTAAACTACGTTGATATTTTTTACTCCCACTGCCCTGATTCAGATACTCGGCTGGAAGAAACGATGTCTGCTCTGGCCACCGCCGTGAATAGCGGCAAGGCGCTCTATGTTGGACTATCGAAATATCCATTAAAGCGGCTCAAGAAAGCCGTGAAAATTCTCAAAGACATGGGAATTCGCTGTCTCGTCTATCAGCCACCCTATTCGATTTTCAATCGTTGGCCAGAAGCGGAAGGCATTTTCGATTACTTGCATGAAGAAGGTATCGGCTGTGTCGTTTTCAGCCCGCTCGCACAAGGAATGCTCACTCCAAAGTATCTCGACAGCATTCCAACAAATTCCCGCGCTGCACAGCCCGAAGGATTTCTCCAGCCTGAGCAAGTCACGCCACAGCGGGAAAAAATCCGTGCTCTCCATGAGCTAGCAGCCACCCATGAAATGTCGCTCACTCACATGGCCATCCAATGGACTCTACGCTCACGTGCCGTAACATCTTCTATCATCGGTGCCCGCACGGTGGCCCAATTAGATGATTCATTGGACGCCTTGCACTCTCCCATGCCAAATGAAGGAATGCTCGCCGCGATTGACAGCATCGCACCGATGGAGACCCATCAATCAAGAAACGTTTAAAACATCCCTCACTGATACCATGACTTGGAACAATACTTTTCTAACACTATTTAATCATTGTATAGCAGTTTATCAATCGGGAGATCACGATTACGAACACTACTATACGAATGAAGATGATGCATTTCTCGCCAGTATTGGCTGCCAACCGCGTGAGTTTTTTGACTTTGTGGAAGACTTCTGCGGCGAGGGAGAACCATCGATTTCCACTGCTTTACTCATCGCAGCTGTCCGCCGCGATTATTTCATGACAGTGCAAAAAGGTATTCACAGCAGTAAAGTGCTCAGTCCTCAGGAGCTACCAACTTTCGGCGATGAACTCGAAGGAATGGCTTACTTGCCAAGGATTCTGGCAAAAGGCCGGGCAAAACTCCGTGGCGAGCTAGATCCAGATATCATGTTCGGTTGCGGAGGAGATCGGCATTTTCTAAAAAATCATGGTGATATTCATCCGGCAGATTTCCTCCGTCACCTCTGGGCTGCTGGAGATGATGATGCGAAAATGACAGCGTGGATCAAAAGCTTGATCTGACATCACTTCCTAGTTCCTGATTTCCTCCATCATGCTCGCCTTTTCTACCTGCTGGAACAATAGCCGCCACACCGATGGCGAGCCGATGATCGAGGAGATTGTAAATCTAGGCTTTAATCATATCGAGTTATCGCATGGCATGACGATTGCGAAACTTCCTGGCATCAAAAAAGCCTATCAACGTGGATTATTCACCTGCTCCGGAGTGCATAATTATTTCCCCTCCCCGGTGGAAGTCATGATCGATGCTCCAGATGCTTACGAATTCACCTCGCATCGTCCATTTGATCGCCAACGCGCCATGGACATGACCTTTCGCACTCTAGATTTGGCTGCGGAGTTTCAAGCAAAATATCTCGTCCTCCACATGGGCTCTGTGCCTTTAAATTCACGGCAGTGGACTAGGCCTCTCACTGCCGCAGTTTCTGAAGGTCACCAGCGACAACCCGACTACATCAAGAGTAAAATCGCCTTCGTAAAGAAACGCGAAAAAATCGCCCCTCTCTATTACCAGCGTGCCATCGATGCTCTCACTAAAATTGCCGAGCGCGCTGCCGAACTGGGCGTGAAATTAGCCATCGAATCTCGCTCTCGATTTGAAGACCTGCCTACAGAGCGCGAAATGATTGCCCTTCAGGAGCACTTTGCCGATCATCCGTGGGTCGGCTATTGGCATGACTTTGGCCATGTGCAGCTAAAGCACAATCTGGGACTGTTAGATCATACTGAATGGTTAGAAAAAATTTCAAAGCATCTCATCGGCGGCCACGTCCACGATGTGCAATGGCCAGCACGTGATCACCGCACGCCTTTTAGCGGCACACTTGATTACGCGGCATTGTTAAAATTTTTCCCGAAAAATTGCCCGCTGATTTGGGAGCTCAGCCCCACCCGCCAAGCCGAGGAAATTAGGGAGAACTTGATCCAGTGGGAGCGAGAATTCCCGGAGCGCTCCCGCTAGAAAAATCCCGCGATTCTAAAAGTTGGCATCTCCCGTATTTTCAGCCAAGCTGTGTGAGTCATGATCCGCTTTCTCCACACCCGCATCCGCGTCGCCAATCTGGAGCGCTCTATCAATTTCTATAAAGCTCTCGGTTATACGCTGGGAGAATTCAAAGAATCTCCCCAGGGAAACAGCCTCGCGTTTCTGGAGCTCCCGGGAAACGAGGTGTTTTTAGAGCTTTGCCATTCACCCGACTACACTGCCACTTGCCCGGAAGATCTGATGCATACCGCTCTCGGCGTGCCGGACATCATCGCGTATTGTGATCAGGTTGAAAAAGCAGGAATCGAAATTTGGCCTTCCGGTTGGCGGGAGAAATTTTCCTCTGGGAGCCGGAAAATGGCTTTTGTCACCGATCCAGACGGCTACGAAGTCGAAATCCTAGAACGCTAATTTCTTCAAGTTCTCAGCTCTATGTCCCAAGACGTCGTTTCACTTCTCCAACAGCTCATTCGCATTCCTTCGGTCAATCCAGAAAATGCGCCAGGCACGGATCGAGTCGGTGAAGAAAAAATTGCGACGTTTCTAGCCGGCTGGCTAGAGTCTATTGGTGCTGAAGTCATTCTCGAAGATATCCGCCCAGGGCGGCCAAATCTGATTGCTCGTTTTGCGCCGGACGATGGAAGACCTCGAATTCTGTTAGGTCCACACCTTGATACCGTCGGCGTAGGCGGAATGATGATCGAGCCATTCGGTGGTGAAATCCGTGATGGCAAAGTATGGGGGCGCGGAGCATCTGATACGAAAGGTCCGATGGCAGCGATGCTCTGGGCCTTGCACGAAAATCGGGAAATTCTAGCAGATTTACCCGTCGCCATCGATTTCGTCGCCTTTATGGGAGAAGAGTCGAATCAATGGGGATCAAAAAATTTCGCGGAGCGCTATGGTTCAAAATACGATTTCGCTCTCGTCGGCGAACCGACATCCATGCAGATCGTTCACGTCACCAAAGGCTCTCTCTGGGCCACTCTACGCGCCGCCGGAAAAGCAGCTCACAGCTCGCAGCCGGAGCTAGGTGAAAATGCAATTCTCAAACTCACTCGCGCCTTAGATTTGTTAGATCATCATTAGTTCGTGAATTAGCAACTTTCACTCATCCAGTGTTAGGCCGCTCCACCATGAATGTCGGCATGATTCACGGAGGCTCACGCCCAAATATCGTCCCTGATCGAGCCGATGCTCTCATCGACATTCGCATCACTCCAGCTCTGGCCGCAGCAGGTGGTGCCTTGAAATTATTGGGCGAAATGATCTCCGCGCACGCGCTCCCCATTGAGATTGTCAACCCGCATGAAAACCCACCGATGGAAACCGCGCCGGATCACCCGATGATCCAAAAACTTCTCGCAGTCGATTCACGAACCAGCCTCACTGGCGCACCGTGGTTTTCCGATGCAGCTCATCTTTCTAACGGCGGCATCCCCAGCATCTGCATCGGCCCTGGCTCGATCCACCAAGCGCACACCGTCGATGAATTTATCGAAATTTCCGCACTGGAAGAAGGAGCTGAGTTCTTCACGAAATTGATCCAGCAACTTTCCGTCTGACTCTTACTATCCATCAGCCAGCCAGCTGAAATCCTAACAATTCAGACTATAAAAAGTCGGCTTCACCATCAAAGGCTCTTCTCCCCTCTTTACCTCAGCGTTCGATGTGAGAGGTTTTATGTTAGATGCTCACCAAGCTCGCCCCAGCGCCAACACCGGATGGCGAAACCCGAAAAGAACCATCTGCCTCTTCTTCAATCACTACTGTTCTCGAGGTTAGGAAGAAGACAACATAGATTTAATAAAAGGAAACTGCTTTGAAATGATTGATTACTTCCACGCAACTCCCGATTTCCTGAGAAAGCACCGCTTGTGGTTTCTTAGCCGGAGCGTTCTTGGTCACTCGAGAATTCCGATTTTCCATTTCCCAATCTTGAATTCGCAGCGTGTGGCCATCCATCATCACCCAATCAAATGCAGGGAAATCGCGATCCGCAGTAATATCTTCACACAAGGTCCGACCACTTGCATTTTCCAAGCGGCATGGCTCAACCGGGAGCACAGTGACATTCTTCAAAAGCAGCTCCAGCGCCTCATGAAATGAAATCATGCAGAAATCTTCCGCTGCTAAGGCATACCTTGTCTTGCAATTTTTTCCTAAACCGTGATCGTTCACTCACCTCACACCACTATGAACTTCAGAAAATCACTTGCACTCGCCTTCGTTGCCGCCGCGGCAGGGCTTTTTTCCTCCTGCTCGGACATCGCCTCCAGCGGTGGTGGACTCGCTGATTATCAAGCATACGACCGTCCTGCGAAGCTCCCGTCCAACCCGAACAACGTCCGGGTGAAAGTTTCTCTCAGCAAGCAGCGGACCTACGTCATGGAAGGTTCAGAAGTCCTCCTTACCATGCCTGTTTCTGTGGGTGCTCCCGGCTCCAAAACACCATCTGGGAATTTCCGCATTTTTAATAAAGTAGAGAAAAAGCGAGCGAACAGCCACGGCTACGCCTATCGCGGAGATGAGGTCCGGAAAACCACTATTGGTAAACGACCTGCTGGCTACGCCTTCACCGGCACGCCGATGCCATACTGGTGCGAGTTTAGGACGAACTACGGTTTCCACACTGGCTGGGTAAAGCACCACCCATGCACTCACGGCTGCATCCGTATGCATGAAAATCTTGCTCCTAAGTTTTACAAACTCGTGAAAGTCGGGACGCCAGTGAATATTGCCTATTCGCAGCCAGAAGATAGCAGCTACGGAAGCATTCCACTGCCACCCGATGCCGGTCCACTCCCAGACTATCCAGGCTCCATGTATACCGGTAGCGGCTACTTCACACGGCACAAAGCTCCCAAGTTTAACTGATTGCGGGATCTCTAGATGGGGGCGCACGCTTCCAGCGTGCTTCCTTCTGCATCCCTGCGGAAGGGT
>JAAURL010000008.1 GCA_012032235.1 Akkermansiaceae bacterium
ACGCGCACGTGGCATGGGTACTGATGCGCACCATGTAAGGTCTCGTGTTGTCATGTCTGACTGAATCATGTTTGATAGTTGCTGGAGGCACAGCCAACCGCTGCAGTCAATAGGCCGGCCTGGATGCTGGACAGCACCCTCAGATTTCGACCATCAATCTTGGATACAGAAAATGCATGCAATTGTCCTTTTGGTGGGCCTTCCCGTTTCTGCATTAGAAGTTGACAAAGACTGGTGATCTGGTCACAACCCTGGTGCACCATGCCGACATGAGAAGGGAATGGGAACATGGTGAACGACGCTGGTCTCATTACAACCACCACTAACACGCATTGCATCAATCCAGCAGTGCGTAGCACAGTATGTTTGTGCATGCTCACGTCTCGACAAACGGCGGTTCACTTCGACATGTGCTCAATTGCAAGCAAAATGTAAAAAGCTGGGAGCTGTTTACAGAGGTAATGGCCTGATCAAGATGTAGTACCTCAGAATTAGACACGGTTCACGAAAAGTAATAGACTGTGCGACACTGGATGGGATACCACAGCTATGGTGCTTCCCATGCACCTCGTGATGCCTCACACCGATCTTCCAGAGACGACCGGCGCAGTGATCGGCGCAGCAGCTCCGGTGCAATCGGGAGGAGAGGACATTCAGAACACGATGCGCGAGAAAGTGGTTAGCTATTTGAAGGCTCGCGTTCGTGCCATTTCCGAAGGTAAAGGATATCGCGGCGAAGTGATCTCTGCGATGATCGATTCCGATTCTGAGTTCAAAATTGGAGATAAAGTCATCAAACAAAAAGGCGAGCTACTTTCCCTAACAGCTCAGGAAGCCACGGCGCTTTATGGAGATCCTGCCATGCCATTACTAGGTGCCGGGATCGCAGAAGACATGAGCGCCCTGTTAGATATGACTCATGGCAAAGGAAATTACAGCGTCACACGGCTGGAGATCACCTGGTCAGAGAATCTCGCGCAGTATCTCACTGGTATTGCGCCGATTATCATGAGCCTTGGTTTATTGCTGTTGTTCATTGAGTTTAAAACTCCCGGATTTGGCTTCTTTGGAATCACTGGGCTTTGCTTGCTAGGCGTCGTTTTTTTCAGTCAATTCGTTGCAGGATTATCTGGTCATGAACCTGCGATATTTTTTCTGTTAGGTGTTACGCTTTTGGTTTTGGAAGTGTTTTTTGTTCCCGGTTCGTTAGTGCTCGGGCTGCCAGGTGCGGCATTAATCTTAGGCTCGTTAGTCTGGTCCATGACAGATCTCTGGCCTGGTGAGGCGATTCCATTTTCTACAGGAATTTTTGTAAAACCTCTGGTGAACACTGTGATTGGCGTAGGTTTGGCCATTATACTTTTCCTAGCACTTTTAAAGTTCCTGCCACAGGGTGGACTGTGGGGGAAGATGGTGCTAGACGCTGCCGTGACCGGGAATTCTGCAAACCTGAGCGCGGCTTCTAGTAACGAGTTAATTGGTCGAGTCGGCGTCTCTGTGACTCCACTTTTCCCTAGCGGCCAAGTCGAGATCGAT
This sequence comes from Akkermansiaceae bacterium, assembly GCA_012032235.1. Classification (GTDB taxonomy): domain Bacteria; phylum Verrucomicrobiota; class Verrucomicrobiia; order Verrucomicrobiales; family Akkermansiaceae; genus Luteolibacter. The sequence continues at coordinate 1,537 of JAAURL010000008.1, forward strand.
GGGAAACGATACGAAGCGCATCTGGCGATGGGTTCTGCGGGAAATCGCACTGCCGTTCGGGTGACGGCTGCAACTGGATTTAGCCTAACGGTGGAGGTGATTTCATGACATTGATCATTCTTCTATTCTCCCTCGGCATCCTTTTCATCGCGGTGGAGGTGATCGTGCCCGGCGGGATTTTAGGCGCCATGGGTGCGGTATTGATGTTAGGCGGCTGCGTCGCCTCCTTCATGCATTACGATGCTACTGGCGCGATCATCGCGATTTTTTCTGCGATACTCATCGGTGGATTGGCGCTGTGGATTGAGTTTCAGATTTTATCAAAAGTAAATTCGGGAAACGCACATTTCTAACCAAAGAAATCACCGCTGTGGCAGCAGCCGTCGGCAGTGAAGCTCGCGAGCTCATCGGGAAATCCGCAGAAGCTCTTACCATCCTTTCTCCCAGTGGATACGTTAGCGTGGATGGAAAACGCTATGAAGCATTTTGCCAAAGTGGCCAAGTTCCTGCTGGTGCGGATTTGAAAATCATCGACGCAGACAGTTTCCGCCTCATTGTAGAAATCAAATAGTAACAACAGAAAATAAATTATGCCTATCAACCTACCTACTATCATTCTCATCGTTGTCGTTATCCTCGGCTTGCTGATCTTCGGCATCGTCATTTCCTTTTTCAGCGTCTGGCTGCGCGCCTGGCTAGCAGGAGCCTATGTCGGCTTCACCGATCTGGTTGCCATGCGTTTGCGCCAAGTGCCATACGGAATGGTGGTGGATGCACGAATCACGGCAAAGAAAGCCGGCATTGAAATCCCTATCAATGACATCGAGGCGCATTACCTAGCGGGTGGCGACATTATCCCCACGATTCAGGCACTGATTGCTGCACAAAAGGCGGGCATCAAACTGGACTGGGACCGTGCTTGCGCGATTGATTTGGCGACAAAAGGCTCCGGCAAAAGCGTCGTCGAAGCGGTCCGCACCTCAGTCGATCCGAAAGTCATCGATTGCCCAAATCCTGCTTCCGGGAGAACGACGATCGATGGTGTGGCAAAGGACGGCATTCAGGTGAAAGTTCGTGCCCGCGTCACGGTCCGCACGAACCTCGACCGCTTCGTCGGTGGTGCGAAGGAGGAAACGATCATCGCCCGCGTCGGCGAAGGCATCGTGACGACGATTGGCTCCGCAGAAACATATAAGACTGTTTTAGAATCTCCCGATTCCATTTCCAAGGTCGTGTTGCATCGCGGTTTGGATGTTGGGACAGCTTTCGAAATTCTATCCATCGACATCGCAGACGTGGACGTCGGCGAAAACGTGGGTGCCCAGCTCCAAGAAGCCCAAGCGGAAGCGAATAAAAACATGGCCCAAGCCCAAGCCGAAATTCGCCGCGCTGCTGCTGTCGCGCTGGAGCAGGAAATGGTCGCCCGCGTTGCTGAAATGAAAGCGAAAGTCGTCGAGGCTGAAGCGCAAGTCCCACTCGCCATTTCCGAGGCCTTCCGCAGCGGCAAGCTGGGTGTGATGGATTACTACAAAATGGAAAACGTCAAATCTGACACCCAAATGCGGACGAATATCGCGAAGCCAGAAGGCCAATAAATTTCGTTAGAAATCTATTCAAATGATCGATTGGATACTCAATCACCTGCAATTTGTGATACTAGGCGTTTTCGTTTTCGCCTCTGTGTTGAAAAGTATTTTCGGACCGAAAACGGAAGAGGCGGATCCCCATGAGGAAAATTGGCCTAAAGATGTTTTAACTCCGCGGACTCAACGCCGCGCACCGACTGTCCCGCCGCCTTTAATAACGCCACCGGCACTTCCGCGCCAGCTCCCTGCACAAATTCGAGAGACTGGCTACGAAGCCGCCGCTGCGGAAGAAGCCGCGCAAGCACTGAAACACCAACAAGACCTAGCCGATCGCTTACGCAAAATCCGTGAAACTAAAGCGACCACGAGCGGTGGAGCATCCGCCACCCGAGCTAGGATCAATGCCCAAAAATCGACAAAACCCATCGCGCCATCCGCCGTTACGATTCGCAGCCGCTTGAGAAATCCTTCCGAAATCCGCCAAGCCTATATCATGCGGGAGATTCTCGATCCGCCAGTCGCTTTGCGGTGAGCGGGCCTTAATTTAATGAACTTGCGAGTAGGGTCGGCAGCGCTAAGTTCGCGTAGTTCCTAAAAAAATCATGCCTCACTTTCTCCAAGTCATTCTCCTTATTCTCGCAGTGGTGATGTGTTTCAACATCATCATTTTCGTCCACGAGCTGGGCCATTTTCTGGCAGGGAGATGGCGCGGTTTGCAGATTGATCGCTTTCAAATCTGGTTCGGGAAACCGATCTGGAAAAAGGAAATCAACGGCGTGCAATATGGCCTCGGCTGGATTCCTGCGGGCGGCTTCGTCGCATTACCCCAAATGGCACCGATGGAAGCGATCGAAGGCGGCAATACCGAAGAACGACAACTGCCATCCATTTCCCCGTTGGACAAAATCATCGTCGCCTTCGCCGGGCCGTTGTTCTCGATGTTGTTAGCCTTACTCGCCGCAGTCGTCGTCTGGGGCGTCGGAAAGCCGAAGGATTTTATTCCGACCACCTATGTTGGCGAAGTGGTCGCAAATGGCCCAGCTGCCAAAGCGGGAATCCTAAAAAATGATAAAATTTTAAAGATCAATGGCAAGACCGTTACTGGATTCGCAGGATCACTCGATTGCATCACCGAGAGCATCATTTTGAGCGAGGGAGAGAAAATCGAGTTTGTCATTGAGCGCGCAGGCTCAGCCGCGCCGATCACCCTCATTTCCGACTTTAAGACCGAAGAGACCAAATGGTTTCAAAGGAAAGGCCTGCGCCAAGTCGGGATCGGGCCAAAAGCGGATCGAGTCGAAATCCACAGCATCTCTAAAGGCAGCCCAGCCGAAAAAGCGGGATTTAAAGACGGCGATGTTCTCGTTTCGATGAATGGTCAGAAGTTTGTCGATAGCGCCCTGGCAGTTGCGTTTATCAAAGAAACAGGTGCTAAGCCGATTGAGTTTGAAATGACTCGTGACGGTAAACTCATGAAGCTTACGGCAACGCCAGTCGAGCCAATCTCCCCCACAGGACTTGGGCCAAAAATCGGCCTCTCATTTTCCAGCGTTCCTTTCATCAACGAAGCAATCGTCCATCCTGGACCGATCGAGCAAGTGGCTGATACAGTGCGCATGATGTGGACCACGATCACCAAGGTCATTTCTCCCAGCTCCAGCATCAATGTCAGTCACCTGAGCGGACCGGTTGGCATTGCGAAATTACAGTATCAGCTCCTTCAAACCGAAGATGGCTGGCGACGCTTGTTGAGCTTTATGGTCTTGTTCAACGTGAACCTCGCCATTCTCAATATGCTGCCTTTTCCAGTTCTCGATGGCGGTCACATCACGCTCGCCCTGTTAGAAAAAATCACAGGCCGCCCGGTGAAGGCCAAGCCGTTGGAAATCATTCAAACCGCCTGTGCACTCGCCTTGATTTCCCTGATGCTCTTCGTCACCAGCAAAGACATCGGCGACGGCTTCGGTCGTGGTGGAGATAAAGCGCAGGAGATTGTTTTCCCAGCGAATTGATCGAGACTCTCCCGCATGAACGCCGAAGGAAGGAGATTGCTTTTCCCGCAAACGGGCAAGCCGGAGGAAGTTCTCGAAATTGAAAATTTTTCGATACCAGAGCTGGAAACGGGAGAAGTTTTAGTTCGCATCCTTGCCGCGCCGATCAATCCGGCAGATTTAAATTTGATCGAGGGAACTTACGGGGTGAAAGCTGCATTGCCCGCGACTCCGGGGATCGAAGGTTGCGGTGTGGTGGAAGCGAGCCATTCGGGAGATTTCCAAGCGGGAGATCACGTGATTTTTCTCCGCCGCTCATCGACATGGGCCACGCACGCTGTGGCTTCTGGTGACACACTTTTCAAGCTCCCGCCGGGCATCGATCCGCTACAGGCGGCGATGCTGAAGGTAAATCCCGCGACGGCTTGGCAGCTGCTGCATGGATTCGGGAAACTCCAGCCGGGAGAATGGATCGTCCAGAACGCGGGAAATTCTGCCGTCGGGCGTTGCGTCATCCAGTTGGCCCGCGATTTGGGAATCCGCACGATTTCCTTCGTCCGCCGCACGGAGCTGATCGAAGAAATTTCCCGGCTGGGAGCGGATCACATTTTTCCGGATGACGACGCGGGAGCTGTAGCTGCGCGGGAGATCCTCGGCGGAGCAAATTCCGCGCTCGCCTTCAATGCCGTCGGCGGCGATAGCGCACTGCGATTGATGAAGCTACTCCGCGAAGGAGGAAGCCACATCACCTATGGGGCGATGGGACGGAAGCCCGTGACGGTGCCAAACGGTCTGCTCATTTTCCGTGACATCCAGATCCGCGGCCTATGGGTTTCCCGTTGGATCGAAAATGGCGCCGGCGGGAGAAGTGCGGGAGATTTATGATCAGCTGGCCGCCCGAGTCGCTGCCGGGAAATTGTTTCAGCCTGTCGATTCCACCTTTTCTCTAGGAAATTTCAAAGCCGCGATCTCCCGCCTCGGCGCTCCCGATCGATCGGGAAAAGTGCTGTTCGCATCCTCCTGCTGAGCGCGTCACGGCAGCAGTGAGCTTCCGCCCTCGAATCAGAACGACTGAGTTTGACATTGAAAATTAGCCTTGACTCTAAAAATTAGCCTAAGCAAAATTTTTGCATGATGAAACTAAACGCACTCACCATCACGATGGTTATCGCAATCATGACTCTGCCACTTCACTCCGCGAATGAGCTAAGAGAGCTAAGCACGGATCGTCCCGATACCACGGAAAGCCCCTACACTGTCGATGCTGGACATTTCCAATTCGAAATGGAAATCGCAAACGCGACTCGCGATGGCAGCCAGCGCGAATTCTCCCTCGGCGAAATCAACGCGAAGATCGGCCTCGACCGTTCGACTGATTTGCAACTGGTTCTCCCGTTTTACTCTCGTGTTCAGAATGGCGGGGAGGGATTCGGCGATGTCCAACTGCGACTAAAGCACAATTTGTGGGGAAATGACGAGGGTTCTACCGCATTCGCAGTCATGCCTTTCATCCAGCTGCCAACAGCGAATGGAGATTTGGGAAATGGCGATTACGAAGGAGGAATCATCGTGCCATTTGCCTTTGAAGGCCCTAACGGCTGGGCTTGCGCCGTGATGGCGGAGGTGGATTTCGAGTCAGACGAGGGTGGAAAAGGCTACCATCTTTCAGCACTGGCTTCTGCCACAGCGAGCCATTCCGTCACGGAAAACACGGCCATATTCCTAGAAATTGTTGGGATCAAAAGCGCCGAAACCACTGAGGATTTTGAAGCCTATTTCAACACCGGTGCGACGTGGAGCATGACCCCAAACTGGCTGCTCGATGGTGGTATCCGCGTGGGGCTGACAGATTCGTCCACCGATTTCACTCCTTTCCTCGGGGTCAGCACGAAGTTTTAACTTAAAATTTAGCCTCAACTAAAATTATACATTGCACCAAACATGAAAATCACCGAAAGCAACCCCGTGACATTCCATTTTAGGAAAAATCAATCGTGGATTCGCCGGAGTGGACTGCTCCTTGCCGCAAGCCTTTGTGCATGGCTTGCCATCGGCTGTAGCGATCAAGAAAAATCCTCCACTTCCGGGAAAAAGCGCGTTGTCACTAGTTTCACGATCATCGCAGACATGGCGCGGGAAGTCGCGGGAGATCTGGTAGAAGTCGATTCGATCACCAAGCCCGGCAGCGAGATCCATGGCTATGAGCCGACGCCGAAAGACATCGTCAAAGCACAGACCGCCGATTTGGTATTGTGGAATGGAATGAATCTGGAGCTGTGGTTTGAGAAATTTTTCACCAATGTCAAAAATGTTCAAAGCGCTATCCTAACAGAAGGAATCACGCCGATCAGCATTGGTGAAGGTCCATACAGCGGGAAGCCCAATCCTCATGCATGGATGTCTCCCGCAAACGGCGCGATCTATGTGGAAAATATCCGCAAGGCATTGGTGAAAATGGATCCAGCAAACGAAGCGGCCTACAATGCGAATGCCGCCGCCTACACTGCGAAAATTAACGCCGTCGATGAGCCTGTTAGACAAAAGCTCGCAACGATCCCTGTTGAACAACGTTGGCTGGTCAGCAGCGAAGGAGCGTTTTCCTATCTCTGTGCAAACTATGATCTCAAGCAGCTCTACCTCTGGCCGATCAATGCAGATGCCCAAGGCACGCCTCAACAAATTCGCAGCCTGATCGATAACGTGCGAGCGAACAAAATCGCGGTGATTTTTTCTGAAAGCACGGTCAGCGATAAGCCCGCCCGACAAGTCGCCGCGGAAACTGGTGCTCGCTACGGCGGCGTCCTTTACGTTGATTCCCTAACCGATGCATCCGGACCAGCACCGACTTATTTGAAATTGTTAGAAGTGAACGCAAACACGATCATGAAAGGATTTTCGCTTTCTCAATGAAAGAATCTGCCACTACGTTTGACGTTCCGAAGCTCGATGTTGCAGGCGTCTCGGTCGCTTATGCCAATGGGCATCTGGCGCTGCACGATGCGTCGTTTCAGCTAGAAGGCGGCACGATCTGCGCGCTAGTCGGCGTGAATGGCAGTGGTAAATCGACTTTATTTAAAAGTATCATGGGCTTTGTCAGTCCAAAGGCAGGGACCGTTAAAATCAATGGTCAGCCAATCCATGCTGCGCTAAAAAAACACTTTGTTGCCTACGTGCCGCAGTCTGAAGAAGTCGATTGGCAGTTTCCCGTGAGTGTTTGGGATGTCGCGATGATGGGGCGCTACGGCGCGATGAATTTTCTGCGAATCCCGGGATTTAAGGACAAATCAAAAGTAGAAGAAAGCCTGCGCCGCGTCTCGATGTGGGAGTATAAAGACCGCCAAATTGGGGAACTGAGTGGTGGGCAAAAAAAGCGGGTTTTCTTGGCACGGGCCTTAGCCCAAGGTGGGCGGGTTATTTTGTTAGATGAGCCATTCACCGGTGTGGATGTAAAAACTGAAGAGGCGATCATCGACCTGCTGCGTGAATTGCGCGCTGCGGGCAGTATCATTCTCGTTTCCACGCACAATCTCGGTAGCGTGCCAGAGTTTTGCGATCAAGTCGTGTTGATCAACCGCACGGTGCTAGCCTACGGGCCGACGGCCGAGGTTTTCACAGAACAAAATTTAGCGGCTACTTTTGGCGGGGTTCTCAGACAATTTCATTTCGAGGAATCGACCATTCAAGATCACGATGGCCGTGCCGTGCGAATCCTAACCGACGACGAACGCCCACTCATCTTTGGTAAGGACGGTCACCTAGAATACAAAGACCGCGAACAGCATGAAGAACTGTTAAAAAAACGATCCGAAGAGCATGAGTGAAATTCTGGCACCATTTCATTACGACTACATGATCCGGGCGATCTGGGTCAGCGTGTTGATCGGTGGGGTATGCGGCTTCCTGTCCTCCTTTGTCACCCTGAAAGGCTGGTCTCTTATGGGTGATGCTCTCTCCCACGCAGTAGTACCAGGCGTCGCGGTGGCCTATATTTTGGGTCTTCCTTTTGCGCTCGGCGCATTCGTTGCAGGCTTGCTAGCCGCTGGCACGATGGCTTTCGTTAAAACAAAAAGCCGTATTCGTGAAGACGCCACGATTGGGATTGTCTTTACGTCCTTCTTTGCCATTGGGCTTTTGCTCATCTCCCTATTTCCAGCACGGGTAGATTTGAAAATGATTCTTTATGGAAATATCCTAGGGATCGGGAACCCTGACATCTTGCAAGTGATCGTCATCAGTGCGGTGACCTTGGTTTCGCTAGTCGCCAAGTGGAAAGATCTGATGCTTTTCTGCTTTGATGCGAATCAAGCCCGCACACTGGGACTGCCAGTGGGGATTTTACACATGGTGCTGTTATCACTGTTGGCCGCCACAGCGGTTGCTGCTTTGCAGGCCGTCGGCGCGTGTTTAGTCGTGGCGATGCTAGTCACGCCGGGTGCGACGGCGTATTTACTAACAGATCGATTTGGTAAAATGCTGTGGCTTTCATCGACCATGGGTGCAGGAACTTCTTTCGTAGGAGCCTACGCCAGTTATCATTTTAATGGGGCTACTGGTGGCTGCATTGTCACGCTCCAAACCATTGTTTTTCTGGCCGCATTTATGTTCGCTCCCAAGCATGGACTTTTTGCTGCAAAGCGCCGTCTTCGTCTCACTGATCCAAAGATTGAACCTTTGCCATGATAGACTTTTTTGCGCCGTTCCAACATGCTTTCATGCGAGACGCAATTTACGTCGGGGTGATAGTCGCTGCGATGTGCGCAGTGCTTTCTTGTTTCCTGATTTTAAAAGGCTGGTCATTGATGGGCGATGCGATTTCCCACGCTGTTTTACCGGGAATTGTTTTAGCATATATCGCAGGGATCCCATTAGCGATTGGTGCATTTCTATCAGGTTTGCTGTGCGCAGTGAGCACAGGCTTTATTAAACAAAACAGCCGGATCAAGGAGGATACCGTCATGGGAGTGGTCTTTACCGGAATGTTTGCTTTCGGGTTGGTTCTTTTTAGCCGCACAGCATCGGATATGCATCTGGATCATATCCTTGTAGGGAATATCCTTGGTGTTGCTCGCGAGCATGTTTGGCAAACAGTGATCATTGGTAGCATCGTTCTGCTTATCACGTTGATTTTGCGGCGTGACTTATTGCTTATTTGTTTCGATCCCGTTCAAGCGAGGGTTATGGCACTGCGGGACCGATTCCTCAACTACCTCCTGCTTGGATTAGTATCTCTAGCAATTGTAGTATCGCTGCAAGCCGTCGGCATTATTTTGGTCGTAGCAATGTTAGTGACCCCAGGCAGCATCGCGCATTTGTGGACGGATCGATTTGACCAAATGCTAATCATTGCAGTGGCTGCCGCTGTTAGCTCTACAGCGGCAGGCATCATCATTAGCTATCATATTGATGGTTCCACAGGTGCCTGTATCGTTCTCGTGCAGGCTTTGCTGTTTTTACTACGCTACTCTTTGCGCCGAGGCGCGGGATCATGAGACAGAAAAAAGCATCAGCGGAAAATTGATTCTGAAAATCAATCCTCCTCATCCTTCGCGCCTTTCACGCGGACTTTACCGCGGAGTTTTGCCTCGATGAAAGAATCCAGATCGCCGTCCATGACTTCTTGGATGCTGCCGGATTCCTCACCTGTGCGAAGATCTAAAACTTTCTGATAAGGCTGGAAAACGTAGGAGCGGATTTGATTGCCCCACGAGACGTCGCCCTTTTCGCCGTAGGCGCGGTCTGCCTCAGATTTTTGTTTGTCCTCCTCGATCGTGTAGAGCTTTGCTTTTAGAATTTCAAAGGCGAGTTCGCGGTTCGCTCCCTGCGTTCTGGCGGCGGTTGAGCGGATCAGGATGCCTGTCGGCAAGTGGCGCAGAATCACGGCGGTTTCCACTTTATTGACGTTTTGTCCGCCTTTACCGCCGGAGCGGGTGGTTGTGATCTCGATGTCTTTCTCGTTGATCTCGATTTTGATTTCCTTGGAAATTTCCGGTGTTGCATCGATGGACGCGAACGAGGTGTGGCGCTTGGCATTTGAATCGAACGGAGAAATCCGCACGAGTCTGTGAACGCCGCGTTCGTTTTTGAGAAACCCGTAGGCATGATCGCCAGTGATTTTCAGCGTCGCAGTGCGGAGGCCAGCTTCATCGCCGTCTTGCCAATCGAGTGTTTCTACGGCGTAGCCTTTTCGCTCTGCCCAGCGCGTGTACATGCGGTGCAGCATTTGTGCCCAATCGCAGGCTTCTGTGCCGCCAGCTCCTGCGGAAATCACCAGGAAGCAGGGAGAAATGTCGCTAGGCTGATCTAAAAGTGTGAGCAGCTCGTAGGAGCGAATGTCGTTTTCTAAGGTCTTTGCATTCGTGATGGCTTCTTTCGCCAAATCTCCGTCGTCGAATTCTTTCGCTAGAGAAACGCCTTCGTCGATATCTGCGACGCGAGATTCTAGCTTTAGGAAAGATTCTAGCTTCTTCTTGAGGGCCGCGGCTTTCGAGCTAATCGATTTCGCCTTATCCGAATCATTCCAGAACTCGGGAGCGCCCATCGCCTCTTCGAGCGTATTGATTTCGTTTTCGAGAGTCGGGACGTCAAAGATACCTCCTGAGTTTCGACAAGCGGCTTTTCAGGCCAGCCGTATCGAGCGCCAGGAGGTCAGCGGTAGGAAGTGAAGACATTGCGGGCGGAGAAAACCCAATCCCGCCAGATGAAGCAAGATTTTCTCAGAAATGAAACTTGGAAGCAGCGCCGCAGGGAGTATCACTGGAGGAAGCCCATGACTTCTAATGCCACGCATAAACACCTCTTTTATACGGAAATGGCGAAGCTGCTGGAAGCGGGATTCGATATTCGCAAGGCAGCCACTGTTTTGATGGATACGAAATTGCCGAGCGCGCAAGCGGCTCTTTTAAAAAATTTGCACGTAGGTCTCGAATCCGGGCAGTCGATCACGGAATCGTTCAGTAAAGACACGAAATCGATCAGTGAACTGGAGCGGAATATCATCGGCGCGGGCGAACGCGGTGGAAAGCTCGCCCCAGCATTCCAGCATTTGGCGGATTACTTTGGCATGGTAGCCTCCACCCGCTGGGAGATGATCAAAGGCATGCTTTATCCGCTGCTCGTGCTGCATATGGGTATCTTGGTAGGCACCGTGCCTGCGGCATTGATGCGGGGCAACAAAAACTCGGCTGAAATTCTCAGTAGCCTGCTGCTGACCTTGCTCATCATTTACGCCATCGGCTTCGCCATTTACTTAGCCATTCGTGTCATTTTGAAGCTAGCTCCAGAAAATGCTCTGCTTGATCGCTTGATCAATCGCATTCCGTGGATCGGGAAAGCCCGCCGCAACATGGCAATGGCTCGGTTTTGCAAAGTTTATCATTCCTGCATCCTCGCTGGCATCACCATCAGTGAGAGCGCTGAGCTAGCTGCCGCGGCCGCCCAAAGTGGCGCGATCCGTGAAGCTGGTGTGCACCTCGTCGCTACAGCGAAAGCTGGAAATGCCCTAGGCCCAGAATTTTTAGGCAATCCAGATTTCCCCAAAGCTTTCGCCCGTTCCTACGCCACCGGCGAAGAAGCGGGAACTCTCGATAAAGACCTAGGCCGCTGGGCAAAAGTTTTTCAAGACGATGCAGAGTCCAGTGCAAAAACAGCTTCCACGATGATTCCCAAGGTATTGTATTTTATCATCTTACTATTGATCGCGTGGCAAATCATCAGCGCCTATTCCAGTTACTATGGTCGGCTCGATAACATCGGTAATGAGCCCTACGGCGAGTAGATTTTTCCGTGGAATTTTCAAGACGTGCGCTTACTCTAACCTTACATGCAGCGTTCATTCCATTTCCTCACTGGGATTTTCCTACTTTCGGCGTTTTCAAAAAGTGCCTTCGCGCAGCAAATTTACCCGATTCCTGGACTAGTCGATGAATCGACCGGCTACTTGGAGGCGATTGTCGGAGGACAGAGTTTTTTCCGTGGCAGCGGCATCGTAGCTCGTGATCCCAAGCTGATCTATTCCTGTGCACATCTTTTTTACGAAGATGGGAAATGGGCGACAGGCTACTTGTTCTATCGCGCTTGGCACAGTGATACCTATCCAAATGATGATCAAGGAGTCGCCCCTCGTGGGTTGCGCTATTTCACTAGCTACTCTGAAAATGCGAATTCAGAAGGTCCAAATGACGAGAAGACATTCGCTGTCGATTTCAGTGTTCTTTATGGAAATTCCGAATTTGGCCCGGCCAAGGCTACGTCGCCAGATGCAGGTGCCTCGATCAGATCCAGCACGTCTAAGCGCATCATCGGATACCCGCAGAATCGATTTCAACGGAAATAATGGGCGATACTTTCAGCACGCGACAAATGACTTCAACCTAAATGGATTTAAAATTTTCGGAAGTTTCTATGAATTTGACAGGGTTTCAACAGGTCCTGGAAACAGTGGAGGCCCGCTTACTGTTTTAGACGAATCGAACGGAAATGAATTGCTCGCAGGCATTCTAGTGTCCGGAACGAAGCGTTCAGCAGGTGTAGTGGCTCTCGATGGCAGCACAGATGCATTAGCGAGTCGCGCTTTAGGCTTAGATAGCCGAACCGTCACCTTCAAGAATAAGGCGAAACTGGAAATTCCAGATAACGATCGCTCTTACTCCACGAGCGATATCGAAGTTTCTGGGTTTTCCAGTGCTACTGAAAAGCTGAAATTTAGCATGTCCGCAAAGGCCCAACGTCGTGGAGATTTGGATGTCTTTTTACGCTCGCCAAGTGGTCGGATTCGCTGGATTAACAAGCAAAAAGGTAGTAACGCCAAGAACTTGAAAATTCAAAAGGCAGACTACACGAAAAGTTTTTCCAGCTCCTCGCCAAATGGAATCTGGCAGCTCAATATCCGTGATATCCGCAAAGGAAATACTGCGACGCTTCAAGAATACTCTCTGAGAGTCAGCGCGCTGTGACCCCTAACATCGTTGAGCTAGCTCATGAAATTCACGCTGCAGAAACTGATCCTTATCTCTGCACTTTTGGCGGGCGTATTGGTTTGGTATTTTTGGACTAATAAAGAATCAATCGCACATAAAAAATCCATCAATACGGCGCAGCAGAACTCAGAGATGGTATCAGCGAGTCGATCACCGGATAGGTCTGAGGATGTTGGCTCTGCAGCAAAATCAAACGGTCCTCCGAACGCTTCACAACGCGATGTCACTCAGTTGATCGAGGAAGCATTATCGAAATTTCTCGCATCTGCTGATGCCGGTGAGTCTGCTGCGATTTTACAACAATTGCGCGACAGCATTCGCAAGGCCGATGCACAAAGCGCCGCAGCCGCCATCATCGAATTCCTGAAATCGGGTCGTGATGCAGATACGAAACTACCGTTTAAAGTCGGTTCCGACGGCATATTAGAAGCTTCGCCAACACTACGTACCGCACTGTTGGATTTACTGCCTTCGTTAGATCCTGGTGCTGCACTAGACGTCGCCCGCGAAGTGATGGACCAGAAAAAATCGGCAGATGAATATGCTTTAGGAATCCGAAATCTCGCTTGGAACGATTTGGATGGAGATATGAAGGGCGAGTTAAAGACACGCTTCGATCAAATGCTCGAAGAAAAAGCCTGGGTGGAAACCCCCTCTGCTGGCTTTTTAGAAGCCTTTGATGCGGCTGTGGAATTGTCAGGGATAGAGACCTTCGAAACGGTAAACGGAATACGTAATGAAGCGATCACAACCACAAATTCCTCGCTGGCACGCGCTTCATTTATTGCATTAGATCGGATGACTGTTCGTGACCCATCGCTGCTCGTAGAAGCTTTCGGAGCCGAAGGAATGCTCAACATGGAACCTGATCAACGCGCATCTCTCTTATCGCGTTTGGACATTACCGATCCTGCCCAAAAGAAAGTCTTCACTCGTTATCTAGGTGCCACGAACCATGGCCCAGAAGAACTAAACTACTTTGCCGATCTGTTTCCCAATGGGAATTATATTTACGGAAATTGGCTTATCACATCGGAGGATCCGAGTCTTTCGATTGATTCGCGGCTAGCAGCAGACCGGAAAGTTTTAACAGAAATCAACGGCTTAAATTTACCAGGAAATGCAGGTCTGGCGCTCGCTCGCATTCGTAATCGATTAACTCAGGCGGCGGCCAATAACACGTCTAAGTGAAATCGTTCAGCCAATATTTCATCCTCGCAATTGCAGCTTGTGCCATTGCTTTGATGATCATTGCAAAGAATGCAAAAACTCCAGATGCGAATGAAAGTCATGTGTTGAAAATGCCAGAAAGCGGTGAAGCAGATCATCGCTTTCATTTCCTATCACCTTGGCTGACAGCGCAAATCCCGAAGGCGATTCGGTTTGATCCGCCGATGGGATCTCACCATGGAGGGTTGATTTATAACGCCCAAAAATTTTGGGAAATGAATGAGAAACGCGGCGGCCATCACACGGGTGACGATCTCAATGGCATCGGCGGCATGAATAGTGATCTTGGCGATCCAGTTTATTCTGCGGCAGATGGCCTGGTCATTTACGCGGCACAATCATCACCAGGCTGGGGAAATATCGTCGTAATTGCGCACAAAACATCGGACGGGCGCCCACTGCATACGATGTACGCCCACTTGGAACGTATCGATGTTTCATCGGGAAATCTCATCGCCCGCGGCGTCCAGATAGGAACCGTAGGGACGGCAAATGGTTTTTATCCTGCGCATCTTCATTTTGAAATGAGGACCAGTGATGGCGTGGACATTGGCGCAGGCTATGCCATGTATCCGCTGAATCGCTTAGATCCGATGGCAACGATTTTTACTCTGCGAAATGCGGCTGCGGACGATTTATCGCCAGCGCCACTCGCAAAAATGGGACTGCTCTGATCACTTTTTCGCAAAGACCAATCCACTGCGCGACGGCGTGTAAATCTTCATCGTGCCATTTTCAGTCACGGGATAATCACATGAAACGTCGACTCTGCCATGGCCTCCAGTAGAGGCATGATCGCTATCTAAAACGAGCTGGCGTGTTTCCAAGCCAGGCACTTGCAGTGAATAGCCGAAGAGCGAATTTCCTACAGAGTAATTCAACACAAAAATCAGATTGGCCCGCTCAGCAATGAGAATTTTATTTTCGTGATCGATATGCAGAAGTTGCGCTGGTGGTGTCGCGAGCAGATTGAATTTTTTCGTTAATTCAATCAGCTGCCGATCAAAATCCGCTAACCAACGGTATTTTAATTCTGGATCATCTAACAATGACCATTGCCGGCGGCAGTAATGATATGACCAGCCGTTTCCTTCACGTGGAAAGTCTAACCACTCAGGATGGCCGAATTCATTGCCCATAAAGTTCAACCAACCTTCCCCACCCAAAACTAAAGTGGTTAGACGAATGAGTTTATGTAAAGCGATGCCACGCTCGATCACAGGATGGGGATCGACCTTTTCCATGTGCCAATACATTTCCTGATCCATCAGGCGGAATGCCAAAGTTTTATCGCCTACCAGCGCCTGATCATGGCTTTCTGCGTAGGCAATCGTGGCTTCGCCATAACGGCGATTTGCTAACACATTCCATAATTCGCCGATGTCCCAGTCTTCATCGCGGGTGTGTTTCAGCAATTTAATCCAATAGTCTGGAATGCCCATCGCGAGGCGATAGGAAAAGCCCATTCCGCCTTCAGAAATCGGTCGGCAGAGCCCTGGCATACCAGACATATCTTCCGCGATAGCGATCGCTCCCGGCTTGATATCTTGGATCAATTGCGAGGCGAGCTTGAGGTAGAGAATGGCAGCGTCATCCGCATCGGCACCGAAGTAATCATCGTAACTCCCAAACGATTTCATCCCACGCGAGTGGTAAAGCATCGACGTTACGCCATCGAAGCGGAAACCATCGAAATGGAATTCTTCTAACCAATAACGAATGTTAGAAAGCAAAAATTGCCGCACTTCTGGGCGTGCGTAATCGAAGCATTTTGAATCCCACGCCGGATGGTCGCCTAGTGAACCCGTATGAAAATATTGTCCACCCGAGCCATCAAAATCATTGAGACCTTCCGCGATATTTTTGACCGCGTGGGAATGAACAATATCTAATAAAACGGCTAATCCGTAACCATGTGCGGTATCGATCAAATATTTCAAATCCTCCGGCGTGCCAAAACGTGAGCACGGCGCAAAAAAACGAAGAAACATGATAGCCAAATGAGCCGTAATATGGGTGCTCCTGCACCGCCATGAGCTGCACGGCGTTGTATCCGGCTGTCACAATTCGTGGCAGAACGGTTTCAGCGAATTCCCGGTAAGTGTGGACACGCGGTTCTTCGCCGCCCATGCCAACATGGGATTCATAAATCAGCGGTGATTTGATGGATGCTGGGTCAAACTCATTTTCCCAAACATATAGCTGTGGTGGATGCCAGATTTGTCCGCAGTAATCATGCGTTGTTGGATCTTGCAACGTCCGCCGGATACAAGCTGGAATCCGATCGCGCCGCGAGCCATCGGCTCCGATGATGTGGAGTTTTACTTGTTGCCCATGCGCCAGCGCATCTGCAGGAAGTTCTAATTTCCAAATCCCGTTCGCAGATCGTATCAATGGATTCGCCTCGCGGTGCCATTGGTTAAAGTCTCCGATCAGCGAAACTGCCTGCGCCGCTGGTGCCCATTCACGGATGATCCATTGGTTAGACGTTTGTTGGAAATGAATGCCAACTGACTTATGGCCAGTCGCATAGGCAGCGAGTGTCTTCGAGCTGCTTTGAATTTCTCTTAAAGCCTCTGAAAACTGCTGCACTCGTCTCTCAACCACAGCTTGGTAAGGTTCTAACCACGGATCATCACGAACAAGCTTCGGCATTTCCCTCATCGGCCCTGAAACTGAAGATTAAATGCCGCCCAGAAAAGGCCAAATTTCTGAGTGGAAAATTTCTAAGAAATTCAATTTTGCGGAGTCTCATTCCTTGAATCACTTTGAATCATGATTAAAAATCTACCTACATCCCAAATTTTGCTCGCAGAAAAGCCCGGGTGTTCTTCCTATTGGCGTAAAATGGGCGGTGGTTCTCTATTCATTTCACTGGTCGTCCACGGCATATTTGTAGCCGTGGCTTTGGTTTGGGTATTTACCATCATTCCGCCACCACCGGAGCCGGATGTGGTATTTAAGCCAAAGATCTCTGGTGGCGCATCAGCCTCAAATGTGAAGACTCAAAATTTACAGGTAATGAATATTCCGAAACCATCTCAGGTCATTGCCACAGGGGTAGCAGGAGGTATTTCTTTGCCGGACCCAGAAATTTCAGGGCTCGGCTCATCATTGAGCTCGCTATCCTCCAGCTCTCTCACAAGCGGTTCTACAGGTGGTGGTGGAAATTTTGGTGCAACTAATGCGAACATTAGTTTGCCATCGGCTCTTTCTAATTCCAACGGATTCACCAATCCATTCGGTGAAACAAAGGTGAACGAGAACGCCTTAGTGGGCAAATTCTATGATTTAAAGCAGAACAGTAAACGTGAACCTCTTGAATCCAGTTCTGATATCACACGTAAAGTAATCCAAGAATTCGTCAACAATGGCTGGAGAGATAAGACGCTCGAAGATTACTTCTCCCCACGGCAGAACCTTTATTTATCTAAATTGTACATCCCCAAAATTGCTGCAACGGAAGCGCCAGCAGCGTTTGGTTGTGAAAAAGAAGTTAAGCCTAGTCAAATTATGATGCGTTATACTGGGACGGTCAGGGCGCCAGAAAGCGGCAATTATCGTTTTGTTGGTGCAGCTGATGACATTTTAATCGTTCGCTTTAACAATAAAAACGTCTTCGATCATGGCTACTCGATTGCAACTGCAGGCAAGTCTACTAACAAGGCACTTCTTGAAGGAGATCTGAAAGATCGTGAATTGGAAAAACTTTCAAAGATTCTCCGATGAAAGTCCCAGTTGAATTTTATCAATACCCAACAACTGATACAGTCAACAAAGCAATTGGTGGTTTGGCAGTAGGTCCTACTTTCAAGGTGGAAGAAGGAGTAGATTATCCAATTGATATCTTAATTGCTGAGATCCCAGGCGGCTTCTTCTCAGCAGTTCTACTGATCGAAAAAACTGGCGAGAAATATTCTAAAGCTTCGACGGGAGCACCCATTCTTCCACTTTTCAGATTAAGTCCCGGCGAACCTAATAAAGATGACAAGGCAGATAGCGCTCCACCTTACGATCCTTCTGGAGTTCCTTGGAAGCTCGTGAGCACAAGCGGTAGAATCGAAATCGAGTAATTCAAATCTCGTCACGTCTATGGTAATGAGACGAGCCGAATTGCTAGAGTGTTTGCAGCTTTCGATAACTTATCAGAGGCGTTACGAGCGATGATGAAATCAACGGGTAAAGCTTGTTTCAGGTCGATATCTGAAATCGTTTTTCGTAGTCCAGATTCAGTGTTTGCCAGTCGATGAATCGTTTCTTTGCCAGTGAGCCAAGGAGGTAGCTCTTGGCTACTAGCCATCACGATTTCATAGATGACATCTGGATGTGTCCACTCTTCGGGTAACCGCCACGATTGCGGAGCACCCGCTAACCAAAGAAGCGCGCGGTGAGATTTTCCTGCATCACTGGTGCCTGTTTCCAACCACTCACGGATTGTATAGTTTTTGTTCACATAGACACGCCAACGATCTTGTAACCAAAAAACATCCAGTGGGCTGACTCTTAGTGCTTGTTCGATCGCAGCCATACATTCTGTTGTTTTAAAAGGCGGACTTACAGAATGATATTTCACTTTCCATCGGCCAAGCGTTTCTGTGGTTAAAGACATGCTCAATACACGGCTTTTACTGCGGCGTGCCATCAAACTGGGCAGTGGACTGGCACGCGTGAGCCGACCAAAAAATCGAACTAGTTCGCCCTGCCGTCCCACGCGCTGATCTGCGAGAATTCCAATGATTCCTCCTTCGCGCAAAAACCCGGTGACGTGATGCAGGCTGTCGTGTTTAGAAAATAAATGCGAACCATCCGTTGCGCGTTGCGCTACCACGCGCTTGTTCAAGATGGGATTATTCAGTGGTCGGTAAAATGCCCCAATTTGATGCCCTTCTGGGAACATATCATTCATCCTGCTGAGCACTTCCCAATTTCCCATGTGCGATGGTAATAGCACTAACCCGTTGCTGTCTTTCAGGGCGGACTCCATCAACTCTTGATTTTCCACAGAAATCACTTCGTGAATTCGGCTTGCTGGTAGGAGCGCGGTGTGGGTGGCAGAAAATAAATTGGCTCCCGTGCGAATCATGGTTTCGCGGGCCATTCGCTGTAGGGTTGGCAAGTCGTATTGATCGTGAAAGGCAATTCGTAGATTTCGTAAAACGATTCGCCGCCTTATGGGAACGAAGCACCAAATGATAGCACCTAGAATTTCACCCATACGGAAAACTAGAGAACCTGGTAAAATGCCAGAAACCGTTTCTACACAAGTATACGCTAGCCACTCTAGCCGCCATTTTAAGCGGTTGGTGAATGTGTCATGAGACTTGCGGGGCACGACTCGTTCTGTAGTGAGTCTGTTGTGAGATGCAAGTCATGTCCTTGATCTGTTTTGTGATATTCGATTCTAGGGACCTTCTTTCCCGCGAATTCAAGCGGCCGCGTGCTTGGGTAAAGGATGAGTTGATGAAATAATGGATGCGGTAGCGGAGTATTTTTCATGTTGAAAAAATGTCGGATCAATCGTGACTGCTTTTGTTTTTAATTCTGAACCAAGATTCACGGAGAAAATCCGAACCCATCCCAAAGACTAATAAGATGATGATGAAACTCCCAGCTGTCGTTTTGATCTGCCTTTCCCTGGCAGGATCGTTGTCAGGCGCAAACACTCCTCCGAATCTGATTGTCATTCTCGCCGACGACATGGGTTATAGCGATCCCGGTTCTTTCGGTGGGGAAATTTCCACGCCCGCTCTCGACCAGATGGCCCGGGATGGCGTGCGATTGTCACGGTTTTGCAATGGCGGTATGTGTGTGGTGTCGCGGGCTTCGCTGATGACGGGTCAATGGTGGCCCAGTGCTTTGAAAGGCTTCAAGGGCACGCCGCTCCTGCCAGAAAAGTTGCATGCAGCGGGCTATCGTACCGCGCTGATCGGGAAATGGCATTTGGATGGACATCCGCTGGATCGCGGATTCGATCATTTTTTCGGTTTTCTAGGCGGATTCGCCGATCATTTTACAGGCGGCCCCGGCTATCAGCTGGATCGTGCCGACTTCAAAGATTTCCCCGGGAACTATTACAGCTCGGACGCCTTTACGGATCGCGCGATCCAGTTCATCGTGGCCAAACCTTCGTCCGATGCTGCCAAGCCGTTCTTCCTCTATCTGAGTTTTCAAGCACCACATAATCCGTTGCAAGTTCCGCGAGAGGACATCCTGAAATATCGTGGTAAGTATCTCGCCGGTTGGCAGACTCTTCGCGAGGCTCGCTTCAAAAAGCAGAAGGAACTGGGAATTGTATCGGCAGATGCTGAACTGCCCGCGCGTCCGCAAAACCTGCCGGACTGGAGTTCACTTTCCCCGGAGCAACGCGATCTCGAAGACCTCCGGATGGCTGTATACGCGGCCATGGTCGAGCGTATGGACCGCGGCATCGGTCGGCTGATCGCGTCGTTGAAGCAAAGCGGACAAGCGGATAACACGTTGATCCTGTTTCTTAGCGACAACGGCGCGGATTCCTTTTCCGTGAAGGATGAAGAGATGTTAAAGCAGGGCAAATTGCCCGGCGATCCTGGCTCGAACTGGCAGCCCGGCACAGGTTGGGCTGGCGTGAGTTCCACTCCCTGGCGGCTCTACAAAATTAGCCAGCACGCCGGGGGCATCACCACCGGAGGGATTGCCTGGTGGCCAGGCCAGTTAGGAAAGCAAGGCAGGATTGAAGCAGCACCGCTGCACATGATTGATGTGTTGCCCACGTTGATCGAGGTTGCTGGGATTAAAACCCCGCCTTCATCCTCTCAAGCCCGGATCGCAGGCAATTCGTTTGCGCCGCTACTCCGTGGTGATGACTGGCAACGCCAGGAACCGCTTTATTTTCAGTACTTGGATAACCGCGCCATCCGCACTGCCGAGTGGACTTTGGCCGAGGTGGACGACGCAGGATGGGAGTTGTTTAATGTCAAGACCGATCCTTTGGAAGCGCGCAACCTCGCCACGCAGCAGCCGGAAGTGGTTAGGGGTTTGAGTGATCGCTGGCTCCGGTGGTGGTGCAAGGAAAGCGGCGAGAAGACCTACAAACCCGAATCCTCCCGCAACAGCCAGCACTATAAACCGCAGGGCGACCGTGGAACAGGCATCCCTTACGTCCCTAGCTCCATGCCGGAAAAACTATCAGAGCGATACCCGCTTCCTGTAACCCGTTAACTTTAAAAAATATCGTGCGCTGAAATAGAAAATAGAACCACGAATGAACACGGATCCTAAGAGGTTTGCGAATAATCCTTCTCTCACACGACACTTGAGAGATCGATGATTTATCTCTCTCTGATGATCCGTGGTCCCGTCTCCTTTTCTGGGGAAATAAAAATCAAAAAACAATGATCCACCCAACATCTCATCATGATGACAAATGATACCAACAAAGGAATTCCCGCTGGTTACAGGCGAGCGTTTCGCCCCAGCTTGCTGGTGGCTGTATGGCTTTTTGCCTGTTTCTCGGGCCGGGCCGCCGAGAGGGTTAGCATTTTCGCTCCGGCAAACCAACCGATGCTCGAATTCGCCCTTGGCGATCTGAGGAGCGCGCTGACAAAACGAGGGGCTGACGTCCAGACGGCGGCTCAGGATTCCGCTAACATCGTGCTGTTCGATGCTGCAGCGTATCGTTCGCTCAGCGGCGCGGGCAATGAGACACCGAAGGTAGATTTTGATTTCAAACCGGAAGGATTCAGCCTCCAAAGAACGAATGGCGGACGAATTTGGGTCATCGGAGCAGACAGCGCTGGCCTAATGTACGGCACACTAGAACTCGCCGAGCAGATCCGGCTGCATGGACTGGCGGATGTGCGCGCGACGAATCAAAATCCACATCTCGTCGAGCGCGGAGTGAAATTCAATATCCCGCTGGATTTGCGCACGCCGACCTACACTGACCCGAGCGAGGCCTCACAGCAAAACATGGCGGAGATGTGGAGCATGGATTTCTGGACTGGGTTCATTGATCGCCTCGCACGGCACCGCTATAACATGATTTCCCTTTGGAATTTGCATCCCTTTCCCTCGATGGTGAAGGTTCCCGATTATCCAGACATCGCTCTCAATGACGTCGTGCGAACAAAGGTCCCGATCCAGAAGTTCTACGAGCTAGGCAACGGACAAGAATGTCCTGATCTGATGCAGGATACGGAAGTGATCAAACGCATGACGATCGAGGAGAAAATCGAATTTTGGCGATCCGTCATGCGCTACGCCCGGGAGCGTAATGTGAAGTTCTACCTCATGACGTGGAATATTTTCGACTGGGGAATTGACGGCAAATACGGCATTGATATCCGCGCGGAAAATCCGGTGACGCGGGACTACTACCGCAAGAGCGTGAAGCAACTCCTGCTCACTTATCCCGATCTGGCTGGCATCGGGCTTACCGTTGGCGAAAACATGGCCAACTACGAGGTCGATGTGAAAGAGCAATGGGCGTTTGACACTTATGGGCAGGGGGTGCTGGATGCGCTCGCGGAAAGGCCGGATCGAAAAATTACATTCATTCACCGCATGCATCAGGGCAGAGTGCCAACCGTTGACAGCCATTTCGCGCCACTACTGGCAAACAAGAATGTCCAATTCCTTTTCAGCTTCAAATACGCTGAAGCCCACGTCATGAGCAGCACGGTGCAGCCCTACGCCAATAAGTTTGTCCAAGAAATTAAGGGTCGCAAAACCATCTGGACATTGCGCAATGACGATAATTTTTACTTCCGTTGGGGTGCCCCCGGCTTCGTGCGTGAATTCATACGGAACATGCCGCCAGAGGTTTCCGAGGGGTTTTACTACGGGTCAGATGGTTACATTTGGGGCCGCGAGTTCCTCTCGAAGGAATCTCCCACTTCACGTCGATTGGAAATCGAGAAACACTGGTATCACTGGATGTCTTTCGGTCGTCTGGGCTACAATCCCGACCTTTCCGACGAATGGTTCGCGCAAATGTTGCGTGACCGTTTCCCGGAAGTGGATGGCAAGGCGCTGTTCGACGCGTGGCAGGAAGCGTCTTTGATTTATCCGCTCACGACGGGTTTTCACTGGGGCGCGGCGGATTTTAGTTGGTATATAGAAGGATCTCGCAGTCATCCGGTCGGGGCAAACGACAAGATCGGCTATCATGGAGTCGAGCAGTTCATCACCCAACCCGTCCACCCCGGCACCCATAACCAGCGCATTCCGGACTATGTGAAAACCGTCATTTCAGGGCAGACCTCGCCATTGAAGAGCCCGCTACAAGTCGCTGCGGAGTTGCACGCGCACGCGGACCGCGCCCAGCAGCAGCTCAGGGGTTTCCCTCCGGCGCACGATCCTGAACTGGCTCGCACACTTGGGGACATCCGCTCCATCAGTTTACTCGGTCGTTACTACGCCCACATGATCGCCGGTGCTACGCACTTGGCAATGTTCCGCAGCGATCAAAATCCGGCTACCCAGGCACAAGCCGTGGCCGAACTCGAAAAGGCATTAGCCGCCTGGAAGGATTACTCGGCCCACGCCCGGGAGCGCTACAAGAACCCGGTCCGGTTAAAGCGGGTGGGAGAAGTGGATTGGGAAAAGGCCATCACCGATCTGGAGAACGACATCGCCATCGCCCGAGAGGGTCGCTCTGCTCCCGCCGTGAAATAACCCGGCAAAACGCAACTCGCTCTCTGATTTTTTAACGACTCAACGCCACCATGGAGGAGATCTGGACCTATCTCCTCGAAAATATCTCGATCACAAAATAAACGATCCACAAATAAAATCCTAACGATCCATGAAAACCAAGCACAAGAATCCCTTTTTCCCCCTGACTGCTCTGAGCTTGTGGCTTTGTGCCCTGGCCTGGATTCCGAAGGCAGCCGCATCCCCAGCGATCAATCCCGGCACGCCTTGGCCGGCCACGGACGGGCTGCGACGCTCCATGCCGGAAGCCGCCACCGTTCCCGCACCGAGGGAAAATCGCTTCGTAGGCATTTTCTATTTCCTGTGGAATAATCGGGACAGCGACCGGCTGCCCAATGATCTAGCTAAGATTCTCCCACAGGATCCTGATTTGTTAAAAAAGCCAGACTCACCGTTGTGGGGAGAGAAAGGAATGTATTACTGGGGTGAGCCGCTTTATGGTTATTACAATTCCCGCGACCCTTGGGTGTTACGCCGTCACGCCAACTTGCTGGCAGATGCGGGTGTAGACGTGGTGATTTTCGACACAACGAACCGTGCGACCTACCCTGATGTCTATCAAGCACTGGGCAAAGTGTGGTCCCAGATTCTCAAGGAGGGCGGACGTGCGCCGCGGATCTGTTTCATGGTGAACACAAAGGCGGGTGAAACAGCAGAGGAGCTTTATCGGAAACTCTATCAGCCGGGATTGTTCCCGGAGCTATGGTTTCACTGGCAGGGCAAGCCGCTGTTGATCTGCGATCCCAATGAAGCCAGCCCGGCGGTGAAAGAGTTTTTCACGCTCCGCAAGGCGCATTGGCCTTTCAAGCTGGAAAACACTCATAACGCGTGGCATTGGGAAGCCACTTATCCGCAGCCTTACAGTTTTGATTCCGACCCGAAAAAACCCGAGCAGGTGAACGTGTCCGTGGCGCAGAATCTCCACAAGGATGATGGCAGGGTCGTGAACATGAGCAGCGGCAACGCTCGTGGCCGCAGCTACCACAAGGGAGCGCAGAACATCACGCCTGGCTCCGTGAATTACGGCCACAGCTTCGCAGAGCAATGGACTCGCGCCTACGAACTAGATCCGCCTTTTGTGATGATCACGGGCTGGAACGAATGGATCGCGGGAAAACACGCATATCCTGACGAGCCAGTGGCGTTTGTGGATCAATACGACCAAGAATTCAGCCGCGACATCGAGCCAGTCAAGGGTCTCCACGGCGACAATTACTTATACCAAATGGTCGCCCATATCCGTCGCTACAAAGGAGCTCCACCTTTGTCGCCCGCCTCGGACCCTCAAACGATTTCGCCTGCGAGCGGTTTCGCCCAGTGGGCTCAAGTTGGCCCGGCCTTCACCGATCACGCCTTTGATAACGACCACCGCGACTTCGGCCGTGGTGAACTCCACTACACAAACACGAGCGGTCGTAATGACCTAGTTGTCGCTAAAGTCGCCCGCGATGTGGAAACCATCGCCTTCTACGCGCAAACTCGCCAGCCGCTCACCCCACACACCGATCCACAATGGATGTGGCTTTTGATCGACGTTGACAAAAATCCGGCCACCGGCTGGGAGGGCTACGATTACATTCTCAATCGCACTATCGACGGTCAGCACACTTGGCTGGAGAAAAATACCGGCGGTTGGACTTGGGAAAAAGTCGTGCAAGTCGAACTCGTGATCGACGGCAACCAGCTCATGCTAGTTGTGCCGCGCACTGCTCTCGGTCTGCCTGCGGGAGATACCATTTCTCTCGACTTCAATGGTGGGACCACGCCCAGAAAACTGGCGACATCATGGATGTCTATATCAGTGGAGATGCCGCCCCCGACGCGCGCTTCAATTACCGTTACTCAACCGCGGCGGATCGGCGCGCAAACTAATAGTTTTATCGTCTCGTTCTTCGCCACAAAATCAGCCCACCGAAAAGCCCCATTAGCAATGAGGCGCTTGGTTCTGGAACGGCGGTAGAGAGCGCGAAGTTGTCAACCCGGCCACTTGCGGAAAAACCACTATTCGGCCCACCAGGCTGAAAGCGTCGATACTGGATCGCCCACGATTGGACGTTCTGCGTGGCTTCCGCAAAGCTGCCCGTACCGAGAGTCTGCACCCAGTCTGTTGAATCGGTAAGACCTGCGACTACGGTCGTAAAGCCTGAGCTCACTGCTGGCGGAGTTACACGGTATTCCCAGTAATTGTTGAGACCACCAGCCCCTACCCCGCCCATAAAAAGAACCAGCATCGGATTCTCAGCCGTGCCGAGGCTATCGCTATCCAGTGCAAATCGAACTGCACGGACTTCGCCCCGGCTGTGATCGTATTGCCTTCAAACGCACCATCGGAGGCATTTCTTACCACATAGGCCGCATCTAGCTGGTAACCGCGCAGGAACGGGCCGCCGCCCATTGCTACGTTGAAGTTTACCGCGCCACCGCTGACGGTGTGTGCATTCGGACCGCCAATGCCCAAGGTGCTGCCTAGCCAAGCTCGGAAATCACCATCTGTGGACCATGTCTCAGTGAAAATGCTAGCCGCTCGAGTGGATGCAGTAGGTAGCACGATGAGCGCACCCAAGATGGCGAAGCGCACGAATTTTCGATAAGAGGAGTGTGTGTGTTTCATAGGATTTATTTTCTATCAA
Organism: Akkermansiaceae bacterium; assembly: GCA_012032235.1. Taxonomy (GTDB): domain Bacteria; phylum Verrucomicrobiota; class Verrucomicrobiia; order Verrucomicrobiales; family Akkermansiaceae; genus Luteolibacter. The sequence goes on from JAAURL010000008.1 coordinate 27,642, forward strand.
TTAGAATTGCAGTCTGTGTGTTTTATGGAGCGGTCTTTTCCACGCAGACCCGCATTCCCGCTCAGCGCAAGAATGGAGACATTGGATTTTGGCAAATCCCCGGCGAATTCCACGGCACCCAGATCGACTGCGCCGTCGGTGACTCGTGTGAAGCCCACACCGCGTTGATCGGTCGCTAGATTTGCGGCAAAAGCATTCACGCCTGCGTTGATCACTGGGCTAGAGGACGGCAGAAAATAGGTGGGAGTCGTTCCACCAAGCTTGCTAAGCTCTCCCAGTATCGGATCCATCGTCAGAACGCCAGCACTCGCCATACCACTTTCGATCAAGTTTTTGCCGATGAGATTGAGCGTTGAATTCGGTCCCGCCAAAAATGTGTCTGCTCCCAAGCTATTGGCGACGATGCAGTTTGTAAGCTCCACGGTAGCGCCTACGACTTCGATACCGCCGCCGTGCGATACCGTGTCGGCCTCGAGCCAACCGGACGCGTCAAACTCTTGCGGCCCGCAGCGGATAGGGACGAATTGTTTGATGCGGTTGCTGCTGCGTCCGGTTTTACGACCGATCCGACCGCTGCCTGCGCTGCGATAGGGGGCGGTGATTCGCTCTAAAGTGCGCGGACTGTAGTGGAGGATTTTGGTGCGCGCTTGTCTGTTAGAGAACCATGACGTGCCTCATAGCTGTCTAACCACAAGGGCAAAGTCGCCTTGAGACGCACGCCGCAAGGCTGCTCGCTGCTTTTCCAAATCGCGACGATGACGGTGATTTCCTCCTTGCTCTAGCTGGGTTTTGCTCCGCGTTTCTTGGCCCGATTGCCCAGGGAGACCTTCCGGTTGAGCACCTTGATGGTGTGCTTACGCTCCCAACCCATCGTGTCGCTAACCTCGTCGATCATCGCACTTTTTCCCTGCCAATTGCGGCTCAAATACCGCCGCCGACAATTCTCCAAATACTGCGCTTTGCTCGTTTGACTCATGATCCTAGATAGTGATTTCATCCGGGTGTCATTCTTTCTGACGTAACGACCGCTAGAAGCCTCTTCTGACCCCTCGCCCCGGTGTCATTCTATTTGGCGCAATGAGCAGTCAAGAATGAGATTGAGCATCTGCTTAAGAACGAATACATTGGTTCGGGTTGATAATTGTTTGCTCATACACCATTGCCGAATGGCAGGGATTTTAAAACAGCACCAGCCTGCTTTTCTCTCAGAGGTTATGCCTTCCTTTGGGATGACTATAAAACCCAATGAAATCTATCACTTTTGCCTTGTTATCTATCGTTCCGACTTTTGCTCAAGTAATTCCGAACGGTGCTTCGGCGGATCTTGTACTCGGCCAGGCGAATTTTACTGTGAATACGGCAGGCACGTCGGCTACTAAACTGAGTGACCCAGCAGGGGTGGTGATTGATCCGACGACTCGGAAAGTTTTTGTATCTGACCGTGGTAATAAGCGAGTTCTTCGTTTTTCCGATATGAATGCATTAGCAAGTGGGGCTGCTGCTGAGTGGGTTGTCGGCCAGCCTAATTTCACCAGTAATGGTATGGGAACAACGGCCAATACGTTTGGTCAATTTGGGCCTGGAGGCATCTATCTGGACACATCGGGAAGGCTTTGGGTAGCGGATACTGGAAATTGCCGAGTATTGCGATTTGATAATGCGCTAACAGCTACAGCAAACCAACCAAATGCTGCAAGAGTTTACGGTCAAAGTAATTTCACCAATAGTGCTCCTGGCACGTCCGCTACGACGATGAGATTTCCTGCATCTGTCTTGGTGGATAGTGGGGATCGTTTATGGGTTGTGGATATAGGTAATAATCGAGTGCTTCGGTTTAATTCGGTATCAACACATACAACCAATGGTGTGGCGGCGAGTGGCGTGCTTGGTCAATTGAATTTCACTTCTGCGAATGCTCTGCCTCTAGAAGCAAACAGCATGGATGGTCCAGAGGGCATCACCATGTCTTCTAATGGCACGCTTTATGTAAGTGACTTTGAACGCATCTTGCGCTTTAATAATGCAGCTGCCTTATCTAACGGGGCAAATGCTTCAGGGATTCTTGGTCAGCCAAGCTTTACAGAATCTACGTTCGGTGGCCCATCCGCTAACTACACGAATGGGCCTAGTGGCTTATTGATCACTGTCAATGATGTCTTGTGGGTGTGTGATCGTAAAAACAACCGGATGATTTATATCAATAGTGCATCGACGAAGTGAAACTCGACAAGTCCCACGACGGTGCTCAACGGCGCCAATGGCTTGTTAGGCCAATCTAGTTTCACTAGGGATCTCCCAGACTTTAGTTCAAGTCCACAAGTCGTTAGCGATCGTGGTTTTAATTTTAATACCCAGATGCTTCGGCCTTGGGTGGATGCGAATGGTGCGCTATGGGTGGCGGATTCTGGAAACAATCGCGTGTTGCGCTTTTCTCTTCCCTCAGCAGCAGAGCTAGTGAGCAATGCTTTAACAATAAACTCAGCAAATCAAAATCAAGCGGTGCTTTCCTGGCCTAACAGCGTTCCTGCTGGAACTCGATTGATGAGTTCAGCAACGATGTTACCAGGTTCGTGGGTAGAAGTGACGCAGACACCTGTTATAAATGGAAGCACCTTGAGCGTTACAGTTACCGTACCTTATTTGAGTCGGTCGAAGAGTTTCTTCCGATTGCAAAATCCCTAACAGAGCAAACGATTTTAGAGCTTTCAATGAGCTTCATTGGCGAGCGTGGGGCTACGCTGAGGCTTTTGGATAAAGCCAATCATTATTCTCTCTATTCTCCTTTGATCGATGCAGAGAAGTTCATGGTTTTTTGAGATGTCAGACGCGTTTTAAATTATTTGCCAAAGATAAGTGCGCAAAAAACTGAATTTTGGCAAATGCGCCAGGCACAATTCAGAAGGGGCTTGGGCAGAAAGTAGAATTACAAGCCAGTCATCCGGCAGATGCTGGAACTCATCTGCCATTAGGATGAACTTGGAAAATGAGCCGCTTAGACATCCTGACGACGGCGGCGGCTGATGGCGGGCAGTAGGCCAAGGGCGGCGATGATGGTTGTGGAAGGCTCGGGGATGGAG
>JAAURL010000152.1 GCA_012032235.1 Akkermansiaceae bacterium
ACAACATCGCACAGCCATACCAGCCGATCATGGCCGCGCCGATGCCGCTGTGATGTGATCGTAGCCGGGGCGAGTGTCGGTAGTTAGAGGCCCGAGCGTGTAAAAAGGAGCTTCGTGGCACCACTCTAATTGCTTGGCCATGTTTTCCTCGATCATGTGCATCGGGACGTGGCCGGGACCTTCATTCATCACTTGGCAGCCTTTCGCCCATGCGCGTTTGGTAAGTTCTCCCTGCACCTCGAGTTCGCCGAATTGCGCCTTGTCATTTGCATCGGCAATCGAGCCGGGACGCAGGCCATCGCCGATGGAAAAGGAAACGTCGTAAGCGGCACAGATGTCGCAGATTTCATCCCAATGCGTGTAGAGGAAATTTTCCTTGTGATGGGCGAGACACCACTTCGCCATGATCGATCCACCGCGGCTAACAATTCCCGTCATGCGACTGGCAGTCATCGGCACAAAACGGAGGAGAACTCCTGCGTGGATGGTGAAGTAATCGACGCCTTGTTCGGCCTGCTCGATGAGTGTATCGCGGTAAAGTTCCCAAGTTAGATCTTCCGCTTTGCCATTCACTTTTTCGAGAGCCTGATAGATCGGCACAGTGCCAATCGGCACGGGAGAATTGCGGAGAATCCACTCTCGAGTCGCATGGATATTTTTTCCGGTGGAAAGATCCATCACCGTGTCCGCTCCCCATTTCGTGGCCCAACGCATTTTTTCGACTTCCTCCTCGATGGAGGATGCAACGGCAGAGTTGCCGATGTTTGCGTTGATTTTGACGAGGAAATTCCGACCAATGATCATCGGCTCGCACTCCGGGTGATTGATATTTAGAGGAATGATCGCACGGCCAGCGGCCACTTCACTGCGGACAAATTCCGGAGTGATTTCTGCCGGGATCCGTTGTGGAAAGCGGGAGAAAATAGAAGGTGTGTAGGGGCTGGTCGGATTTTGTGTGGAGCCCTCGTGCTGTTTATCCAAATGATTCCTCACCGTATCATCGGAGAAATCCGCGATTTTCGCCCGGCGCATGTTCTCCCGGATCGCGATGAATTCCATCTCTGGGGTGATGATACCTTGATCCGCGTAGTACTTTTGCGTGACGGGTTTCCCTGTGGCGCGGAGTGGTTGCCGGCGATCTGCGGTGAGGCCGGGAAATTCGACGAAGCGATTAGCGCGCTCGGATTTGGATGCGAACTCCGCGTGCTTTTCGGTTAGGTAACCATTGTCCTGCGGCTGCACTTCACGGCCTGCATATTCTTCCACGTCTTTTCTCCCTAAAATCCAATCGCGGCGGACGGGAGGAAGACCTTGCTCGGAAGTTCCTGTGAAATCCGGATCTCCCCACGGGCCGGAGCAATCATAAACGCGAACTGCTTCGTTTTTCTCGATACGGCCATTGAAAGATTTCGTGTCGGATAGGGAAATTTCACGCATCGGGACGCGGATCTGAGGATGCAGCTGACCTTCCACATACACCCGGGAGGAAGCCGGAAGCTGGGCGAGAGAGGCATCGTGCGTTTCAGGTGAGCCGGTCGTTTTCGTCGGTGGAGATCATGATTTTGGTAGTTTGTGGAAATGGAAAATCCGTGCGAGTCAGGCACGGACGGGAAAGGAGAAACGGGATCTAGTTTCGACTTCCTACGGCGGCTTTACCCACATCAGGTTCAGAGGGTCTTTCCCGCGCGTCGGAAAATCTCGGCTTCTCGTTGCGTGAAGCACCCCTGTCTTGCAGGGAGAAATTGAACGCAAACGCTCCCAGTGCCAAGTGAGAAAATAGGGTCATTCTTCACTTGCGAAGCCGGGCGGGAGCAAAGCACTATTTCATTCATGACAGATGAGAAATCCCTTTGGACAGGCAGCCCTTCACAATGGCTCAATCTAGGTCCATTCGCAGCTGCGTTGTTGGTCATCTCTGGATTGATTGTTGCCGGGCTATTTTTCCCGCCATTGTTCATCGCGCTGATTTTCCCGATTGGCTATATGATCTGGAAATATCTCTTAGTGCGGTCACAAATTTTCGAACTGACCAGCGAGCGGCTCCGTATCACCACTGGCATCCTCAATCAAAAAATCGACGAAATCGAACTCTACCGTGTCAAAGACTCACAAATGATTCGCCCGTGGTGGATGCGCCTCACAGGCCTCGCCTCCATCACTTTGGAAACGTCGGATCGCACGATGGCGCATCTAGTAATTCCTGCGATTTACGGTGGAGCACTCGTCCGGGAAGTCTTGCGAAAGCAAGTCGAGCTGCAACGGGACCGCAAAAGAGTTCGGGAAATGGACTTTGAAGAACACGGAAATGATGAGTCCGTGGCGGAAGCATGATAAACCGTGCACGCACGCTTCGACTCATCTAAATTATTTCCATGAGTTGGCTTTTATTCTTCGATGGAGATTGTGCATTTTGCTCTAGAACGGTGCAATTCGTTGCGCGTTTTGATCACCACGCACGGATTTCATTCACTCCACTGCAAGGAAAGCTAGCGCAGGAAAATGGCTTCCAAAAGCATCTCTTCGAAAATGGAGGCTCGATGGTTTTGGTCCGTGAGTCAGACGGGAAAATTTTTACTCACAGTGACAGCTGGATCGAGCTGTGCCGTGCTCTCGGTGGTCTGTGGAAAATCCCTGGGATGATCCGTTTTATTCCGAAAATTCTGCGTGATTCAGTGTATCGCTGGGTCGCTAGAAATCGCTATTATCTCATGGGGAAAACAGACGCCTGTATGTTGCCCAGCCCGGAGCTATTGAAACGACTGCGTGAGTAGCTGGATCACATCGGATTTAGAGACAATTACTTACAGTTTTTACGAACTCGTTTTAGTAAATCAGGGTCGTTTTCTAAGGCATCAGCGACGGCGCGAATCACGTCCAGAGTCGGGCGCGAAACGTGGTGCTCCATGCCTTCGACATCACGGTAAATCGTTTCTTCATCGATATCGAAGAGCCGCAGAAAGCGGGTCAACGTTTCGTGGCGATCAATGATCGCTTGGGCGATGCGCTGGCCTTCTTCTGTTAGGGTTGTGCCACGATACTTCTCATGATTGACCAGTCCTTCCACATCCAGTCGCTTCAGCATATTGGTGACGCTGGCCTGTGAGATGTTGAGGTTTTTGGAAATATCAACAGCACGAGCATAGCCTTTTTCTTTGATCAGGTGGAGGATCTGTTCGAGGTAATCATCCATCGCGGTCGAGCCGCTCGTGCGCTTTAGAGGCAAAGTCATGAGTGCGAGAAATTAACGAGCTGAAGCAGGAAGGGAAAGCTCAGTTTTCGGATAAAGCTCTGCGTTAGAAGCTTGGAATTCTGCTTTTAGCTGAACGCGGATTTTTGATAAGTCGATCAAGCGCCAGCCGGTGAAAGTCCAAAGTCGATTTTTCCCATCGTGTTCAATACCAACGAGCAGATGGACCGCGTCTTCGGTGATTTTCAGTGTTTCATTTTCGGCTCGAAATAAAAAGTGCGAAAGCTGCTATCGGTAGAGCCTTGCTCGACGAGCTTGGGATCCAGATAAAAAACGATTTTGGATTCTAAATCGACGATGCACAGGTCCGGGTAACCGGATCGCTGGTGCTGCCCGCTGCGTGTGGTGGGAACTTCGCAACTCAGGCCGGGTGTGATGGCGAGATATTTCTGGATGGAATCTTCGAAAAATTTCGAGGCTTCATTGATCCGTCGCAATTTACGAACGGGCGAATCCGCCGCGTTGAGCTCGGCCAAAGTATGGCTGAGTGCTTTCTCAATCGCTGCGACGACGCGGCGGTGTGCGGGATCATCCGTCAGGGGGAGAACGCGTTTGCCGGAAGCCGCCTCGGCGATCGTGGCGAAGGAAAAAGTCCGCTCGGTGAGATTTTCACTGATGAGTGAGCGAACGAGTGCGGCGTCTTTTTTCGTCCTGAGTTTCCGCAACTGCACAGTTGCTGAGTGAGACAAAGATCAGGAGTGAACGAAAGAAGAACATGGGAAATGAACTAACAATTACGCCGCGAATGCCAGACAGAAATATCTGGCTGAAGCAGGAAATCGACAGGTTGTTCGTTTAGACAATGCGAATTGATCAGATATTCTAGCAAAATGATCGATGCGACAGAGTCGAAAAGTGCATCGTGCCATGTTCGATCCGGCACCAGCTGTTGGATTTTCTCGGTGAGGCAATGGTGATCGCAAAGCGCACCGAGCGAATGATCTGCTAGATCCGGCCATGCGGCGCGTGCTAGCAGTAAAGTGTCCAGCCATGGTCCAAATCCATGACCGGGAAATGCACGCAAAAACCGCTTTTCCGTCCCTTTTCCATGAGCCACGACAATGGCTCCGCTGAGACGCTTTTTAGCTCCGGCCGAGAGTGTGAGGAGGGAAGGCGCGTTTTTGAGATCTCCGGCGGTGATGCCGTGCACTTTCTGCGCAGCCCAATGAATCGGTTGGTCAGTTCGCAGATAAGAGACGAATGCATGGGAGTGACCACTTTCTGGAGACCAACTTGCCAGACCGACTTGGACGGGAGTATCTGTTTTGCCACGCACTGCTCCCGCCGATTCGAAATCGATGGCTGTGAAGCGGCATTGATAGACGGTATGCATGAGTGAGATACTGCCAGCAGGCGAGACGGAGAGATTGGTCCGCAAAAAGGCACAAGAGAACGCAAAAAAGCAGCGTGAGATTTTTCCTTTTTTCGAATCCTACCGAGCAGCGTCGTAAAAAAGTTGCGCCATGGTGAAACGTCGTCAATTTTACGCGCGTTAAGGACGATCTAAATCATGAAAAAACACACTCTATTTTTATTCTCATCTTTTGTTCTGACTCCGATGCTCTATGCGGCAGATCCCGTGAAAGTCGAAGTCACCTGTAATGATCAGATGCAGTTCAGCACCAAGACCTTAGAAGCAACGGCGGGTCAGCCGATCGCTATTACAGTCAAGAACATCGGCAAGCTACCCGTCGAAGCCATGGGGCACAATATGGTCATCCTAAAGCCAGGTAGTGAGATCACTGCTTTCGCGATGAAGGCAATGACTGCGAAAGACAGCGCCTACATTCCCGCTGATCCAGAAATTGCAAAAATGGTGGTCGCTCACTCGAAGCTACTCGGACCTGGCGAAATGGATACCATCACATTCACCCCGACAGAAGCGGGAACCTATCCCTATCTCTGCTCCTTCCCAGGCCACTTCGGCGTGATGCAGGGCTTACTCACTGTGAAGTGATCGGAGTTTTTTGAAGCTTGAGCGGGAAATTTCAGTTCCAGCAAATTTCCTGCTCAAGCGATTCTACCACTTGGTCCGCTCCCTGAGCTTTTAACTGTTCCGTAGTAAATTGGCCTGTGGCAACCGCCAAACACCGAGCCCCAAATGCATGGGCGCAGGCGATGTCTTTCGGTGTGTCTCCAATAATCCATGTTTCCTTCGCCGTGAAATTTCTCCCGGCATGGGTGGCGGCCCGTTGCAGTGCGATGGGACCTAGCCGATTGCGATCTGCGTGATCACTGCCGTAAGCCCCGAACGGGAAATGATCCGCTAAACCGAAGTGCCGCATTTTCGTCGCCGCACCACCATCGGTGTTTCCTGTGAGAAGCCCAATACTTGAGTTCTCATCTAGAGACAATTTTCCTAACAATTTAACGACGCCATGAAAAACGCGTCCTGGAAACCCTCCGTGAGCCAGATTCCATTCCAGGCGGCCGTGATAAATTTGAAAATAATTCTCGATTCTTTCCCGGGTCGGCTCGATCTCGAAGTGCGCGTGGATATTCGCCACGATTCCTAGATCAGTGCTCCCAGCCAGATCTAAAGCCGGTCCTTCGTGACCGAAAATTTCCCGAGTCGCTTCCTTCAAAGCGGTCATTCCAGCGCCGCCTGTGTCGACTAGTGTGCCGTCGATATCGAATAGATAGAGCATGATTTTGTGGACTGTGTGTTTTTTAAGGGCGCACGAATTCGCTCGACTGGGAAACTTGTGATCAATGCCGGTGGGCCTGTCTACACCATCATGCTAGTGAACGAGGAAAAATCGTGCTTTCCCGTCTGTCTGCTGGCCGTTTTACTCAAATCCATGATCGACATGCTCGTGCGTCTCTATGACCTGCCGGATTCTGCGGCGCTTTACGAAGAAGTGAAAAACCACGGTGTCACGCTGCGCCGGGCGAGAGCGTTTGAGAAACACACGGTCGCGGCTTTCGTGCGGGCAAATTTTTCTGAGAAATGGGTCAGCGAAGTGGAAGTTTCCATGACTCGTCAGCCAATCGCTTGCTTCATCGCCACGCGGGAAAAGCAGATCATCGGCTTTGCATGCTATGACACGACGCAACGCGGATTTTTCGGGCCGACGGGAGTTTCGGAAGAGGCACGCGGCCTTGGTTTAGGAAAAGCTTTGCTCCTAAAAGCGCTGGAAGCATTGCGGGAAATCGGCTACGCCTACGCGATCATCGGTGGTGTAGGACCGAAGGAATTTTACGCGAAAAACTGCGGCGCAATCGAAATCCCCGGCAGCGACCCGGGAACTTATGTGGATTTATTGCCGTGATTTCGCGAGAGAAACTCGGCCAATGCATCAATCGCTTCTGGAGAGTGAGCGGCGGATAGACTGATTCTTAGTCTGGCGGTGCCACGTGGGACGGTGGGGAAACGAATCGCAGGGACCAGAAAGCCGGATTCATCGAGGTCTCTTGAGGCGTTTAACGCGGCTTCGTTACTCCCGAGTATTTTTGGAATGATGGGCGTCTGGCAGGGAGAAAGTTTTGCGATGTTGCATTGGAGCTGCGCCCGGAGTTTTTTTCCTTCGGCGGAGCGGATGAGTTTTAGCGAGGCGGTCGCAGCGTGGGCGAGAGCAGGTGGAGGCGCGGTGGAGTAGATGAATGAGCGGGCGCGATTGGTGAGAAGGTCGATCCAGTCCTGCGAAGCCGCTAAATATCCGCCAGCTAGCCCCGCGGCTTTACTAAGTGTGCCCATCTGGAAAGTGATGCGCTTTTGGAGATTCTCCTGTTCAGCCAGGCCCATGCCATTTTCACCGAGGACTCCGAAGGCGTGGGCCTCATCCAAAAGGAGAAGGGCATCGTATGTTTCAGCGAGCGTGATGATTTCGCGCAGCGGGCAGAGATCTCCATCCATGCTGAAGACAGATTCCGTGACGATTAGAATCTGAGCGCTGGAAAATTTCTCCCGGGTGGAAACGAGCAGGCGTTCCAGTTTTTTCAGGTCATTGTGAGGAAAAACTCGGAGCGTCGCGCCAGATAGACGGGCGGCATCGACAAGGCAGGCGTGAGAAAGTTTGTCGATGAAAACGAAGTCTGATTTCTCAACGATGGCAGGGATCGCACCCAGCGCCGTGGCGAAACCGGATGTGAATGTGAGAGCGGCTTCGGTTTGTTTCGCTGCCGCTAGCTCATTTTCTAACAGTCGATGGGGTGGGAGCGTCCCACAGACGAGCCGAGATGCAGCTGCGCCTGCGCCGAAACGTTGCACGCCTTCGATGAATGCAGCTTCGATTTCTGGATGCCGGGCAAGGCCGAGGTAGTCATTGGATGCGAAGTTCCAAAGTCTGCGACCATTTTGCGTGACCTGCACACCCGTCGGCGAATCTAACGGATTTTGCTGACGCAGCAATCCATCAGCGCCGAGCTGACGAAGCGATTCTGCGGGCGTGAGCATCTTTCAAAAGAGGCGAGCTAGGATTGGTGTTATCTAAATAACGACCAAGAAAGGAGCTTGTCCG
>JAAURL010000153.1 GCA_012032235.1 Akkermansiaceae bacterium
GAGGCTGTGCAACTCTGAAATGCACCTTCGCCAATCAAAGTGATTGTATTTGGGAGCACAATACTTGTTAACGGGCAAAAAGTGAAAGCCCTGCCTCCAATCTCATTCACTCCTGAAGGAATTGAGATACTTGTTAGCTTTGTTGAAAGAAATGCCTCGAAACCTATTTTATCAAACACTCGAAGGAATATTGACAGTTGTAAGCAACGTGCAACCGCTAAACAAATAGTGCTCAATACGAGTCAGATTTGAAGGTAATGTTATTCCTGCTAGAGAGGAACAATTTTGAAAGGCACTCAATCCAATACTAGTGACAGTATTTGGCAGACTAATACTCTCTAATTTAGAACACCCCCAGAACGCAGAGCTACCAATACTCGTAACTCCTGAAGGTATTGTAATGTTTAATAAGTTTGAGCATTGAGAAAACATGGCAGCTTGTATGTTGGTAATGCCGACGGGTATATTGACACTAACAAGCCCAGAACATCCACTAAAGGCTCCAACTCCCACAATTGTAGGCGCAGGTGGGAAATTTAACGAAGTAAGCCCAGAACATCCAGAAAAGGCATATCTTTCAATATTTGTGACACTCGTGGGCATTGTCAGGCTTGAGAAAGATCGGCACGCGTCAAATGCATATTCACCTATAGTAGTGACATTCGAAGGGATTGTGAAATTCTGCAATTTATGGCAGCCTGAAAAAACATACGGAGCGATTAAAGTAATGCCAGCAGGCATAGTAACACTCGTAAGCTCTCTGCAATTTGAAAAAGCGTGGTGCTCAATACTAGTCACTCCAGAAGGGATCGTAATGCCACTTAGAGCGTAACAATCTTCAAAAGTCCCATCTCGAATCACCGTTATTCCTGGAGGGATGCTAACACTAGGTAGTCTATTGCATCCTGCAAAAGCTCTTCTACCGATAGTTGTAACACTTGAAGGAATCGAAATTGTAGTCAAGACTCCACAACCCAAAAAAGCTTCGGAGTCAATCGTCTTTACACTTGCTGGAAGATTCAGCACGACAGCGCTTTGAAGGAAAGAAAACGCGGAATTCCCTATTGCAACAACTGGCTTGCCGACGATCGTCGCGGGAACATTAATCGTACCACCAGCAAATTGATCACAATCGGTAATTGTAATATCGCTCCCATTGTCTGAGTAAGTAAATATTCCGAATATATCCGCTTTTGCGTTTCCCAACAAACAAACAAACGCTATTAAAAGCTTTAGTCTAAAAAGCATGCCGCAGATTTTTGGACTCCACCTAGTTTTGGGAGGAGTCACAATCGGCAAAGATTTTAAAAATTTCATTTGAGGGAGTTTCCGAAAATCAACGTTTGCTGGTTCCTCGCTTTTCAAATATGATTTTTGAAGAGTTTTCATTTTTTTGGACAACTGTTGAAGATTTTGTTTTTTGTTCGAGATGTTGGATCGTTGAGGAGACTTGTGAATGGGAAAACTGGAAAGAAATGAGTTTTCAGTAATGATAAATTTTTATTCTATCAATTTTCTTTTGGCAATATAACTTTTTAAACAACTATTTTCTCCGTAATGCAAGGAATCTTGATCGTAAGGAACTAAAGTAGCGTTCATTTCCACCCAGCACGGCCTTACGAACCTGGAATACCGCATCGGCGATATCGAAGAGCCGCCGATGGATTCCAGTAGCTTGGATCTCGCGATTTTGAGCCAGGCTCTTCATCATGCAGAACGTCCACAACGTGCGATTGACGCGGCATTTCGGATTTTGAAATCCGACGGATGCCTCATTGTGTTAGATTTGGTTCAGCATAACTTTGAAGAAGCGCGGGAGCTTTATGCGGATCGGTGGTTAGGATTTTCTGAAAGTGAACTCGCCGGGATGTTAGAAAAATCTGGCTTTCAACAAATTGAAATCATCGTCGCAGATCGGGAAGAGTTGCCGCCGAAATTTCAAACGCTCCTCGCAGTGGCAATCGTGCCAGATCGGTGAAAAGTTTGTTTGCAACTCGCACATTGCATTTACCGATCTTGACACCTATATTTTACAGCGCCAAATAGACTTATGACACTCACAGCCGTATTAATTCCTTCAGAGGAAGGTGGTTTTGTCGCATTCAACCCAGAAACCGGGACAACTACACAGGGCGACTCTGTGGCAGAGGCTATTCACAACCTTAGCGAAGCAACGGAACTTTATTTAGAAGAGTTTCCTTTGGCGCAATCCGGCCGTTCGTTGCTAACTACTTTTGAAGTAATGGCTCATGGCTAATTTGCCGAATATCTCAGGCTCAGAAGCTGTGCGTGCATTGCAACGATTGGGTTTTAAGGTAGCTAGGCAACGAGGCAGCCACATTGTAATGCGACGCGGCTCGTCTGGTTGCGTTGTCCCCAATCACCGTGAAATCAAAATTGGCACCCTTGCTGGTGTGATTCGGTAAGCAGGTATTTCTGCCGAAGAATTCATCTCTGTGTTATGAAATGAGTCTGTCACTAAGCTCGACAAGACGCTCTATTCGACGGTGATAAAATTCATCCCTTAATTTTCAAGGTTCCCATCAGTGAAATTGTCACTAGGGTGTTGTCATTGATCTTATGAAACCGCCACCGATCACCCAGAATTCTCCTTTCCCGCTCCCCAAACTGAAGTTCTCGCCAAAATGGATTGTCTGGGCTGTTTTGGGGATTCTGCTGCTGAAAGGTGCGACTTCCTCCTTTTACACCGTCAGTCCGGAATCTGAAGCGGTGGTCCAGCGCTTCGGGAAATTTCACGCGATCACGCCACCTGGTCTACATTTCAAGCTCCCTTATGGAATTGACCGGGCGACGATTGTTCCGGTACGCCGTCAGCTGAAGTTGGAGTTTGGCTTCGGCACGGACAATGCGACAAACCCAGATCAATTCAGCGACGAACAAGCGTTAGAGAGTGATATGGTCACAGGGGATTTGAATGCGGCTCAGGTGGAGTGGATCGTGCAATATACGATTTCATCTCCTCGCCAGTATTTATATCAATTCCGCAATCCCGGTCCTACTCTGCGTGATTTAGTAGAAAGTGCCATGTGCGAGGTTATCGGTGATCGCACGGTGGATGAAGTCCTAACAGTCGGACGAACAGAAATCGAAACGAGTTGTCTGGCCCGTCTCAAAACAACTCTAACAAAATTAAATATGGGTGTATCGATTGATCAAATCCAACTCAAAAACGTCCATCCACCTGCCAATGTCCAACGCGCTTTTGAAGAAGTGAACCGCGCCCAGCAAGAGCGCGAACAGCTAATCAATGAAGCAAACGGTCAGTATAATCAGGTAATTCCTAGAGCCAAAGGGCTGGCCAATCAGCGAATCTCCGCAGCGGAAGGATACGCCATTCAACGCATCAATGAAGCAGAAGGCGACGTTACTCGATTTAAAGAACTATTGATTCAATACGATAAAGCACCCGCTATTACCAAACAGCGTTTGTATTTAGAAACGATGAATGAGGTGTTACCGAATTTGGGTTCCAAAATCATCATCGACGAAGATGCGAAGCAGTTTCTTCCTCTCATGAACCTTAACAAATAAACTGGAAGCATCTCATGAAATCTATCATCACAGTTTTTATCCTGCTCATCGCATTCATGATCATTTCCAGCATGACTTACTTCGTGCAAGAAACTGAGCAAATCTTTATCACGGAGTTTGGCAAACCGGTCGGAAACCCAGTCAATGCCGATCCTAACAAAAATGAAGCTGGCTTACATTTTAAAAAGCCATTTATCCAGAAGATCAATCGTATCGAAAAGCGTTTGCTAGAATGGGATGGCCCTGCCACTGACATGCAGACTCGCGACAAACTCTACATCTCTGTCGATAATTTCGCACGTTGGAGAATCATCAATCCCAAAACCTATTACGAAAAACTCCGTGACGAGCGCAGCGCGCTTTCACGTCTGGATGACATCATCGGTGGAGAAACTCGCAATGTCATCGCGGCTCATGATCTGATCGAAGTCATTCGGAGTCAAAAAGACCGCAAGCCAGTTGTGGACGAGGCATTAGCTGCCGCAGATACGAGCATCGGAATTTTGCCATCGATTCGCTTCGGTAGAAATGCTCTGGAACAACAGATTCTAAAAAATGCGCAACCCAAAGTCGCCTCATGGGGCATTGAGCTGCTAGATATGAAATTCAAACGCATCAACTATAAGGAAGGGGTCATTGATAAAATCTATAAGCGGATGGCCTCGGAGCGTATGCAGATTGCGGATCGCTTTCGCTCTGAAGGCGCGGGTGAGGCGGCTAAAATCATCGGGCGCAAAGACCGCGATTTACTGACCATCGAGTCAGAAGCCTACCGTAAAGAGCAAGAAGTCCGTGGCAAGGCAGATGCAGAAGCCACCGCCATTTATGCATCTGCCTATAATTCCAGTCCGTCTGCTGCAGACTTCTATCAATTTACGAAAACATTAGATATGTATAAGAAAGCTTTAAATAAAGATACGACTACCATTTTCTCATCGAGCAGTGATTTATTTCGTTTAATGAAACACGTCGAAACGCCAAAGGGACAATAAGTCATGGACTGCGATGAATTGCCGCTCGAACGCCAACTGCGGCAGGAGATTTTATTTGCGAGAGAGCGGATCTATCGTTTTGGGAAACCGACTCCACTAGAGCGTCTCGATTTACCCGGACCGGGGCCGGAAATCTGGGTGAAACGCGAAGATTTATCGCCGATCAAAGCTTACAAATGGCGCGGTGCTTGCAATCGTATGGCTGGGCTAACACCTGCCGAAGCGCGACGCGGAGTGGTCACTGCATCTGCCGGAAATCATGCGCAAGGCGTCGCCCTAGCGGCTCGAACTCTCCGGATCCAAGCGAGAGTTTATATGCCGCGTTCCACTCCAAAGGTGAAGCAAGCGGCAGTGCTCCATCATGGTGGTGAGTTTGTAGAAATTCACCTAACAGGTGATAGCTATGATGAAGCCGTTTCCGCGGCACGTGCCGATGAGGCGTCCAGCGGCGCAGTCTACATTCATGCTTACGATGATCTCAAAGTCATGGCTGGCCAGGGAACACTTGCCGACGAAATTGTCCTGTCGGGTCGTGGTCCGTTCGATTTTGCTTATTTACAAATCGGCGGTGGCGGCATGGCTGCGGGCGTTTCCACCTGGCTTAAAACTTACTGGCCAGACATCGAAATCATCGGCGTAGAAGGCGCGGGCCAGGCATCCATGAAAGCCGCACTGGAGGCCGGGAAACCTGTTTCTCTCGATGGTGTGGATCTTTTCTGTGACGGGACAGCGGTGAGAAAAGCGGGTGAGTTGCCGTTTCTAATCTGCCAACAAACGCTCAGCAAAATCGAAACGGTGACCAATGCCGAGGTCAGCCAAGCGATTCGCTCTCTTTGGGAAGGGCTGCGTTGTGTATCGGAGCCGTCCGGCGCGATGGGACTAGCCGCCGTTTTGAAAAACCGTAGCGCACTCATCGGCAAACGGGTGCTCATTGTTCTTTGTGGCGCAAATATCGACTTTCTTCAGCTGGGACTGATCGCGCAGTCCGTGGGTAAGGATACGAAAAATAGCCGGACCATTCGGGTGAAAATTCCCGAGCAGCCGGGTTCCATGCTGAATTTGTTAGATTCTTGTTTTGATGGCCTCGATATTACCGATTTTCAATACGGAAAAGTCGAACATCGGGAAGCTTGGCCGGCCTTCACTATCCATGCGGACGATCCTGAAATCCTGAGCCGATTACCTTCAAAACTGGATGCACAGGGACTGGTTTGGGAAGATCTAACAGGTGCTGTTGATATTGCCTTCCGCGCGATTCCGTTGCGTGGAGATCTTCTTAAAAACGCTGCGTTTCTCCGGCTAGATTTCTACGAACGCCCCGGCGCATTGCACGATTTTCTAGGCCAAAGAATCCAGGGAAATGCGAATCTTTGCTATTTCAACTACCGCCAATCTGGCGAGCGCATTGGCCGCGCTTTGATTGGCCTAGATTTCCCTTCGCCTTATGAGCGCGATGCCTTGCTCATGACCATTCCCAGCCAAGGTGACGGCTATCGACTTTGCGAAGTGCTAGACGAAGCAACGAGGATGCGGCTTACAGGCTTTTAGCTTCCTAACTTTTCACCTCCAGTTTCGACACCTTATCTAGAACTCCATTCACAAAGCGTCGTGAATCCGTGGTGCCAAAGCGTTTCGCCAGTTCGATTGCTTCGTTGATTGCAACCTTAGGCGGTGTTTCTGTGTGGAGGATCTCGTAGGTTCCTAGACGTAAAATAGCGCGATCCACTGGATCGATCCGTTCTGGTGCGAAGTTATCGACGATGGCGGCTAGCGTTTCATCGATTTGCTCCTTCTTTAGCAAAACCGCATCGACGAGGGCATCGGATCTCTTTTGCAACTCTAGAATGCTTTCCTTTGAATCGCGAAGTCGGGCCAGATCGGCTTGCTCGGGAAATTTTTCGGGCTCTTCCACCATACGGAGGCGGTCAGAAATCCGTTGCAGGCGGCGAATCGTAGCGGAGACGGCTTCTAACTGACCACGCAGTGCAGGGAAATCCTCGATTCCTAAAAGGAAGCGCTGGCGTACGGCAGCGAGGTCGCGATCCACACTAAAAAGCGTGCCCAGCGCGGCGCTGAAACTTTCTGCGACGGATGCATGATCATCGTCTTTTGGTAAGCGCTCAAGCTTTGCGAAAGCCGTGCTCCACCCGGATTCCAGTTCGGCGATGCGTTTGAGATCCATTTTTAAACTTTCCGCCTGTGGCCAGGCAGAAAATAGAGCGTGCGCCGTTTCTTGACGTTCGACAAACTCGGCGAGGCGACCTTCCCGGCCGTGGGCCAGATGGTGCACCGTGCGGAACATGGCTAGCTGGAGGCTGCGGCGATCTGACTCTGTGACGAAATCCCAGAACGGACCACGCAGCTCCGCTGGATTTGCGCCACCTTCCAGGTCCGCGCAATAGAGAAATTGAACAACCGCCTCGCGGATGTGGCGGGGGCTAGGCATTGCGGTGTTTTAAATTGCTGGAGTTGTTTCGTGGCATGGATCGTTCGAGTTCCATAAAGACATCGATCATCGAAACTGCTGCCCGCGCGGCTTCTTTTCCGCGGTTGAGCTGTGCTCCGATGCAGCGTGCGTATGCCTGCTTCTCGTCTTCTACCAGTAAAACTTCGTGAATAATTGGGCGGCGATGCTGCACGGCCAGCTGTTGCAGCGCGGAGGTCACGGAGCTGCCGACCAGATCAGCGTGCTCCGTAGAGCCGCGAATGATCAGGCCTAGCGCAATCACGCAGGACGGTGGATCACGCTCTAAAACAGCTGCTGCCATCACGGGAATTTCAAAAGCGCCAGGCACCCGGATAATATCGACGCGGCCTTGTGGTGCTAGCTCGCCTAGCTCTTGAAGCGTGTTTTCCACCAAAGCATCCGTGAACTGCTCGTTGTATTTCGAGGCAATAATACAGATGCGGACTTTTGGCCCGACCATGCGGGGTTTGGGTGGTAAAGAGGACGACATAGCCGGGATATGAAGGGCGTTGAGGG
The DNA here is from genome assembly GCA_012032235.1 of Akkermansiaceae bacterium. Lineage (GTDB taxonomy): Bacteria > Verrucomicrobiota > Verrucomicrobiia > Verrucomicrobiales > Akkermansiaceae > Luteolibacter. The sequence continues at coordinate 7,528 of JAAURL010000153.1, forward strand.
AAAAGTCAACTGGCAGAGCTACTTTGATCAGGGCATCTACATTTTGAAAATAGCGTAAAATCAGAGCTTATACGCTATTTTCAAGTGTAGATGCCCTGTGCCAATTGACCTTGTCTACAAAACCATCGCGACATCAAGTCATGGC
>JAAURL010000154.1 GCA_012032235.1 Akkermansiaceae bacterium
TATATGAATATGGAAAAACCAGCTACAGCTACGCAGGATAAAAAAGCATTTTTAATGATCCGCACAATTTTGTTGATGGCAGCATATTTTTATGGCTGCCATCTGTTTTCACAAAAGACAGAAAAAAAACTTACTGCAAAACTTGAAGTCTTAATTGCCGGCTTTAACGGCGATATCGGTATTTATGTAAAAAATTTACGGACTGGCAAAACCGCTGCCATTCATGCGGATACTGTTTTTCCGACAGCCAGCATGATCAAAGTGCCGATATTGGTGGGGGTGATGGATAAACTGGAAAAAGGCGAACTCGATTATCACAGCGAACTGATCTATAAAGACTCGTTGCTGTATGCCGGCGTGGATATCCTTGGTTCTTTTAAAGACGGGGAAAAAATAGAGCTGAGCAAAGTGATAATGCTGATGCTGACGACCAGCGATAATACTGCCAGCCTCTGGCTGCAAAGCCTGGCAGGCACCGGAACAAGAATAAATGAACTGATGGACAGCCTGGGGTTAAAAGAAACACGTGTAAACTCCCGGACACCAGGCCGAGAAAACAACAGGAGTGTTTATGGCTGGGGACAAGCCACTCCTCGTGAAATGGCAACGCTGTTTGAGAAAATGTATGATCGACAGGTTATCTCTGCCGGTGCAAGTGAAAAAATGATGCGGTTGCTTGGGCGCAACTACTGGGATGAAGAAGCCCTGTCACAAATACCGCCAACCGTTGAGGTGTTCAGCAAGAACGCGTGAACCGTCCACGGGTTCTGGTGGAGCAGGTAAATTTGCAAGTTTGTGGTATTTATTCCCCTTTGGATTTCCTTGGAAAGAGCCTGGCTTGAGCCATTTTAACGAGGATGAGCCATTCCAGAGTCCTTGGTTGTCAGTGTAAAATGTATCACCTAGGTGATTGAAACCGATACCGCCGGGAGAACGAATTCCGGAGCAAGTTGGGATCATTTTGCCATCGGGTGTAATTCTCACGGCCCAGCCGCGCCAGTTGGAATGCGCTTCAGCGGAGCCAGTCAAGCAGAGCACTACCCAGACATCACCGTTTTTATCAGGCGTGCTACCAAATGCGTATTCATGATAGTCGCCATTGATCCCCCATTCGGAGCAAATAGTCTCAAATCTATCGGCAACACCACTACCGGTGCTATCTTTGATCCGGGTAAATTCCGGGCGCTGGGTGATGTAGAGAGCGTCATCTTTCCAATACATGCCCAGTGGCTCGTGGAGATTTTGAGCAAAACGCTTCCAAGTTACTTTGGAAAGGTCTGTCTCATAGGCACCAGAGCAGATCCAAACGTCGCCACGGCGGGTGGCGACAGCGATTTTTTTCTCTGGCATCAGGGCTATGGAGCTTATCTCCATCACCTCACCAGGCGGTAGCGGGATCGGCTCGCGGAGATAGTAGTCAGACTGTTGGGCCGCTTGGGAAAATGTGGCAGCGATAAGCAGAAAAATGAAAGAGCGCATTTTGAAACCGTTTATTGAGTGAGTGAAAACTTATTTCCAGCGATAAGTAAGAGTTGCAGATTTGCCTGGGGCCATGTTGATCATGATTTTGTTCTCTTTCTTGAAAGCATTTGTGCCTTGAATTTGGATATAGGCCTTGTCTTCGAAAAGAATGTCTCCAGAAGAAGAAATTTCCGTGGCAAGGTTGGAAACTAGGATATCCATCGCAGTGCTCCCGCCGTTTAGAGAGATTTGCCGAACAAGTGAATCGGAGCTGGGTTTCCAAGAATCCGACAATTTTGCATCGCCTATTGTGGTGTAAAACGTTGGATTTCCTGCTTCATCTAGCTTGTAGCCAAGAAATCTTGCACCCTTTGGGAGCACGGGGATACTGGAAATCTTGATAACGTCGGTGCCTGCAGGCGGCTCACTACCTTGGCCACGATCTGTCCAGTGGCGACCACCATTCATGAATTTCCCTTTCCAAATCAGTTCTGTCGCAAGATTATCGGCTGAGTATGCGAGATTGACACCGCCAGGAAAGCCAAACCCGATCGCGCGCGGCGTTGTGCCTGCGATGAAATTCCTGTAGATCGCGGTGTTATTCGTTTTGGGTTCAATTAGGATTTCTGGGAAGACTGGGCCAAGTGAGGATTTTTCTTTGGAAAGCCAATTCCATTTTTCAGATTCTGGACCTTTCCAAGCTAATTCAATTCCTTGGTTACCAATATTTTCTATATACTCTATTTTGATAGGAGCGGGTCCTTGCTCTAGATCTATTTTTGAAATTTGTTTACGGTTACTATTGATCGGACCCAATCCTTTGACCTCGGAAATTACCTTACCGTTTATCGTCAGCCTAGCGCTATCGTCCGCATCTAGCAAGAATGTATAACTTCCTTTTGCAGGAGCGTTAAATTTTCCCGTCCACATGATCGCAAACTTATCTTCAATTGCAGCCTGCGCAACGTCGATGATTCCGGAATGCTCTTCTTCCACACTGGTTGCCGTAAGCGTGCTTAGATCGCCCAATGGCGCCGAAGCGTCTTTATAAACCATTGATATTAAATCACTAAGTGCAGTTTTCTCCAAAGCTAAGGGAAATTCCTTAGTAAGTTCGGGAGCGGTCCAAGGTTTTTTGCGATCTGCTGTTGCCGCCCGCACGGCCTTCACCTCATCCACATTCACGGCGCTTTCGGTATTTCCCCAAGATGAGCGGACAAAGGTGAGAATCGCTGCGATCTGGTCGTCTGGGAGGAGCGCTCCCTGTGGTGGCATGGCGAGGTTGTAGGTCTTTCCAGCAACATCGATAGGCCCTTCCATCCCGTGTAGAACAATGTTAATAGGGCGTTTAGCATCGCCTTTGATCCACTCACTACTTGCAAGTGGTGGGAACGCACCGCCGGTGGCTCCTTTACCATCCGCGCCGTGACAGGCAGAGCAATAAAGCGTGTAAAGTTGCCCTCCGTCTTGAGCCATCAAGCAAGTGGATAGGGAAGCAAATAAGGTAAAGAATCGGCGTAATTTCATTTCGGACTTTAAAAAATTATTTAGTTAAGGGCACCTCCGGAAACCTCAAAAATCGACACCATTAAAATTTTAACTCTTTGATTTTCAATAAGAATAATTGGAGAGAAATAGGTTTCCGGAGGTACCCTTAAGAATTAAACTAGAATCGCTCTCGAGAAAGACATCGCCATTTTTCAGATTTCGAATCCTTCCATCTTGCCATAGCCTTTTATTTGCAGGTGACATTTTCATTATTTGACTGTCGCGCACCATCGTCAGCATCAAGTATCAATTTATACTCCCCCTTTACACGCGCTTTAAAATTTCCTTTCACCATTATTGTGAAGTTCTGCTCTTTATCTGTTTGTTCTACGTCGATGATACCAGCGGGTTCATTCCTGTCACTACCTGCATTTAGTTTGTTCAGAATCAGCGGCTCGTTTTGGGCAGCTTTGCAAAATGAGGCAACTAAATCGGTAGGAGCCGTTTTTCCAACGGCTGAGAATCGTTATTTAGGAGTCCTGTAACAGTCCAGAGTTTTTTGTGATTCACGATTGAGAGACGCAAAGACTTGACCTCATTTACAACCAATGCACTCTTCGCATTCCGATTTACCCATTCACTATTAACGATTTGCAGGAAAATACTATTTACCCCCCCTCTACCATGAATACTCTGACAAACTGAACAATGAGGCGAGTAAAGCTGCACTCCATTCTTTGCGAACGAAACAATCGAAAGACAGCTTTATAGAGCAAAAAGTCGTAGTTTCATTTTGGCTTTAAAAAACTTGTCTGCTGCTCTCGGGAAAGCCAATGCCAATGATCAGAATTTGGACCCTTCCAAGCTAGTATAATGCTTTGACTATTGGCTTTTTCCCAAAATTCTACGCTGATAGGAATGGCGCCTTGCTCAAGGTCCACTTCTGCAGTTTGTTTGCGAAGTGGCACCATGTGGCCTCCTTGTTTGAGCTCGCAAATTACTTTGCCGTTTATCTTTAGTTTTGCAGTGTCGTTCGCAGCTACGACGAATGTGTATCTTCCTTTTTGTGGTGCATTAAATTTTGCTGTCCACTTGATTGCAAAGTTATCTTGTGTAGGGTCTTGTGGAACGTCGATGATCCCGGAAGGTTCATTCTTGATGCTTTCTGGAGTGAATTTGTCCAAGTCTGGCCGCGCTTCCCAATTTCCTTTGTAAAATGAGGCAACTAGATCAATAAGAGCAGTTTTTTTCTAACGGAGCACTATTTCCTGACGCAGCTGAATTTCCCAACGGCTGAGGATTGACATTTCCGAGCTCGCCAGCTCTCCAGGGTTTTTTGCGAGCCACGTTTGAGTCACGTGCAGCCTTGACTTCATCTACAGTCACCGCACTTTCTGCATTGCCCCAAGAGGAACGGACATAGGTGAGAATCTGTGCGATTTTATCGTCTGTTAGGTGATCTCCTTGCGCTGGTTTGGTTAGATTGTAAGCCTTTCCAGCGACATTGATCGGGCCATCCAATCCATAAAGAACGATCAGAATAGAGCGTTTCGCGTCTCCATTTACCCATTCGCTATTAGCAAGTGGAGGAAATATGCCATCAGGACCTCCCTTACCATCATTTCCATGACAGGCGGAACAATGAAGCGAGTAAAGCTGCCCTCCATCGTTTGCTAGCAAAGGAGTCGAAAGACAGCCGAATAGGATAAAAAGAAGTAATTTCATTTGATGAGTAATTTGCTACGGAGATTTCAAATGAGCTTTGTCAAAAATTCTCAATTCCTGACTCTACTTTCAAACGATGTCCTTTGGAATAGTAATTCATTAAACCTTCAGCAAGTGCATTCGCGTACTCACGAAAAATCGACGGTTGCATTTTACCGTTTACTTCCCGCAGGCCTTCGTAGTCTCCCGCTTGGATACGATGGTAGTCGATGGTGGAATTCATCACGTATGGTTCCATGAACACAACAGGGCATTGGTAGAGGCGATTCGCAAGGAGGTTCCGCGCCCACAAATACGGCTGGCCGTCGATCGCGCGGAAATTGTTGGTAAATTGATAGGTGTATGGCGGGAGTCCGGTGATTCTCCCGAAAGTGTCAGCCACGGTGGAGCCGATGAGAACTTCTTCTTCATGGATGCGCTGCAGCAGCCGCTGGAGCATCTCAAAACGCTGATCTATTAGCGCGATTTCCTCGTCCGTGTAGCCGCCATTTAAAAGGAGATGAAAATGGTGAGCATCCACCAATTTCGGCTGATTCGGGTTGCCCCAACCCTCCGCATTGAAGTGCAGGCAAAGAACGATATCGGGCTTGAGCGTTTCATTCACCAGATTCGCGCGGTCCTGGATTTCCGCGGTGCGGTAAAAAAGCCGCTCCGCAGTTCTCTGGATGGCGGCGGGAGAATCATCCTGTCCGATCGCGCTTTTCGCTAAATCCGCTAGCGATTCCGGGCGCTTTGCCGTGATGGGCTCTAGCTGATCGCGGACCAGGGAAACGGATGCTCCTAGATTCTCTAATTTCGGCTTCAGCAGCTGTGCGACTTTCAGTGTCATTTCTCCCTCGATCACAGGCGTGCCATTTCCGACGACGAACCAACGTTCCTCGATCTTTGCCCACTCTCCGCCGATGTGGCCAGGATCGATGGCGATTTTGATCCCATCCAGTGGTTTCTCCCGCGTTCCCATCGGCAGCTCCGCCGTACTGCGCCAGTATCGGGAGATTTTTGCATTCTCTCCGCAGTCGTGAAATTCAGCTGAAAAATCTCCTCGCCATTTCCCCTGATGCGGGCGGAGCGATCATCGATTTCGATGAAATTTTTCCAGCCATCTCCCGTCGTGTAGACTTGGGTAAGGAGCTGCTCGAAATCGCGGCGGGAGATCGTGTTTTGATAAACCTCCAGGCGTTTCCAATCCGGCGGCATGGCCAATGCGGAAAATTGTTGTGTTTGTTTGTTCTGCCGCGGCGGGATTTTTTTCACTTGGTCCAAAAGCCCGCGCAAATAAATCACCGACGCCAAAAATAACAGCAGGAGAAGAGGTATCGTAATCTTAAGGAATTTGCTCATTCAGAAAATTGATTGTCGGGGCGCATCAAAATGTGGAACTTCGGTTAGCAGCAAAATAAAATCGCCTGCCATTCATTTTTATGTCCGTGATTCGCATTTTATTTTTAGGAGACGTCGTTGGGGAACCTGGGCGCAAAGCCGTGATCGAACAACTCCCACTTCTTAAACAGTCCGAAAGCCTAGACTTTTGCATCGTAAATGGGGAAAATTCCGCAGGCGGCAAAGGCATCACGCCAAAGATCTCCATCGATCTCCTCCGCGCCGGGGCCGCCGTCATCACCACCGGAGACCATGTCTGGGATCAGCCGGAAATCATCGATTATTTCCCAACCGAGCCGCGGCTTTTGCGCCCGATCAATTATCCCGCAGGCACACCGGGAAATGGCAGCGTCATCCTGGAAACTGGGAAGGGAAAAATCGCGGTCATCCAGGCGCAAGGCCGCTCCTTTATCCAGCCGCCGCTGGAAAATCCCTACATCGCGGTGGAAAATGAAATCTCCCGCCTCCGCGCGGACGGCGTTTCCGTGATCGTTCTTGATTACCACGCGGAGACGACCAGCGAGAAAATCGCCATGGGCCGCATGTTGGACGGGAAAGTTTCACTCGTCGTCGGCACGCACACCCACGTCCAAACTGCCGACGAATCGATTTTCCCCGGCGGCACCGGCTACCTGACAGACGCCGGGATGTGCGGTCCTGATGAATCCGTCCTAGGCCGCGCGATCGATTCCGTCGTCTGGCGCTTTAAATCGGGAATGCCCACCCGTTTCCCGGTGGCCAAAGGCCCAGTCCGCCTCTGCGGAGTGATCGTAGACGTGGATTCTGAAACCGGGAAATGCTTGGAAATCCGGAGATTTTCCAAGCTCCTCCCTGAGAGCGCCACGGCGTGACCTGCGAATCGGGAGCGAGTTTTCTAAAACGGGCGGGCCGCCCGTGCCCCTCTGCGTTGCGAATCGGGAGCGCGAATCAAGGAGCGAGGAAATCCCCGCTAAATTGGTAGCTCCCGGAACCGAGAGTTAGCTGATTTCCCTGGATTTTCCTGATTCCTGGTCTCCCGGCGGCGGCACGGTCGATATTCCACCTAGCCTGATGAGGCCACACTTACTCCCGCCAGAGAATCATCTGGTCAGGAAAATGGGTCCTTTGTCGCCACGAACTTCTTCTCCGTAACACGTCGATGCGCTCGAGCGTGGGGTGGTAACCCGTCTTTCTGACGAGTTCGACGATCCACGTAAGTGGAATGGGATCGTCTTCCTCTGCGACCATCGCCTCAATGCAGCGCCGCAAATCGGTTTTCGCCGGATGGACGCGTCCGGTCGCGTGATCAACGCGGAAACGCCTTCCCGCCGTTATCTGTTCGCA
>JAAURL010000155.1 GCA_012032235.1 Akkermansiaceae bacterium
GTTCCTCGTCGGCGCTAATTTGACTCCCAACTGAATTCTCTCTTTCTCCAATGTCCAGCCATCGCACCATCGCTTTTCTGCTTCTCAGTCTCGCCTCCGTATTCGGTCAAAATCCCGACGGTCGGAGACCAAGTCCCCGCCTCCACCAAGCATTCCAATTCCTGAGGTTATTCCTCCGCCGCAGCCAGGAGGTGGAATCCCGCCCGCCATCCCTGCGATCAATACACCAGCTCCTGAAATTCAGCCCGCGGCTCCTGCATCTCCCGCATTGGAGGACACACAAATCGTTTCAGACATCAACGAGCCAAAACTGAGTGGTGCCGCGCTCGCTGCACTTTACCGGAAATACACAGGCCGCCGTGTCATTGTGACCTCCGGTGCTGCCGCTGCGGAGTTTTCCTTTGTCCAAGAAGCCACACCTGAAGACCCGCTCACCTACAAAGAAGCCGCTAATCTCCTCAAAAAAGCCGCGATTTTCGAGGGCTACGTCCTCACCGCAGACGAGCAATATCCGAATTTAGACATCTTAACCCTAAACCCTGGCGGCGGAATCAAACCTGGAAACTCCGGCAATATCAAAATTTATAACGAAAAAGACATTCTTCCCGAAGGCGATGCCGTCATTTCCTACGTCATGTCCCTCAGCTACATTAAGCCTGAGGAAGCGATGAACATTTTCACTCAAATCATCGGCCAATTCGGCTCCTACGGCTCCATCGCTCCCGTCCCTAATGCCGCCGCGATTGTCATTACTGAAAATGCCTCGCTGATCCGCAAACTCATCGATCTGAAAAAGGAAATCGATAAGCCGTCCTCCCAAGTCGCGACGAAATTCATCAAAGTCCAATACGCGGACGTCACAGAAATCGCCACCACACTCACGGAGCTACTCACCGCTCAACAATCGACACAAACGACCGCAGGCATCCAGCGTGCTGACATCGGTGGACAAATTCCTCCTCCGGGCACACCTCAAGCCCCGGGCCAGACAGGCGGGAGCAGCGGCGGCGGCGAAGCCACGCCGATCCAAATTCTCCCTGACCCGCGCACGAACCGAATTTTCGCTATGGGTCGCCCTGTGGATATCAAATTCGTCGAAGGGCTGATCAGTGAATTCGATGTGGAGACCAGTGAAAAAACTGTGCTTCGCCGTAAACTGCATTTCCTAAAAGTCGCAGAATTTATCCCTGTCGCCTCGGACGCTCTGACCCGCGCCTTTTCCGGCACAGGCGGTGATAGCGGCGGCGGCGCAGCCGCGGCAGGCGGTGCACCAGGTGGCGGTGCTCCCCCACGTCAAAGCAACAATCGCCAATCTGGCGGCAGCGGGCGCCAAGCTTCTGGTGGAAGAAATAACAATACCACAGCGGGCGGTGGACTCGGCGGCGGTGGTGGTTCTGGCGGTGGCGGCGGAGAATCCCTCGACGCTCCCGATGCCAGCACCGCGCCAGAATCTGTCCTCGTGGGCCGCACCCTTCTCGTAGCCGATAACATTACCAACTCTGTCATCGTCAACGGACCGCCGTCCGCATTGGAAATCGTCAGCCGCCTACTCGATCAAATCGATGTCAGGCCAGACCAAGTCATGATTTCAACGGTGATTGGTCAGCTCACGCTCAATGACAACACGACTGTTGGATTGGATTACCTAAAGCTAGGAAATGACTTCGTCGCCAGAGGCGGCAGTGGAGCAGGACCCGTTTTGCCGATTGTCGGCACATTGGTGGACGCCATTGATGGAACACCTGCCACCGGCACTCCAGGCCAACCAGGATTTATACCTGCTGTTCCAGGAAGACCAGCAGGATCGAGTGCATTTCAACCCGGAAATCTAACAGGATCTGGACTCCAGATGTATGGGAGAATTGGCAATAATCTAAATGCCTACCTTACGGCCTTACAGTCAAAGAGCGACTTCACGGTCCTTTCAAGACCCAGTATTTTCACCGCCAACAATCAAAAAGGCACGATCTCTAGTGGTGAGCGTATCGCGATTCCCACCAGCAGCAATAGCTTTGGCAACAGCGGAAATGCTTCCACCAATATTGAATACCAAGACGTCGTCTTAAAATTAGAAGTCGTTCCTCTCGTCAATTCGGAAAGCGAAATTACCATGCAAATCGCCCTGCTCAACGACGAGCAAAACGGCACCCAGACCATCTCAGGAGCTGGTAGCAATGGCCAAGACCTCACCGTTCCGCGAATTTCAACACGTGAAGTTCTCACCACCGTCACAGTGCCTAACAATGAAACGATCGTCCTCGGCGGATTGATCGTCAGCAGAGATACCAAAAGCAAAAGTGGAATCCCAATTCTATCAAGTATTCCTTATGTAGGTTCGCTATTCGGCACCACCATTGCAGGAAAAGACCGCAGCGAGCTCATCGTCTTCATGCAACCATCCATCGTCCAAAACGATCGCTCCCTGCAAAATGTCCAAGCTGATATCGATTCCCGCTATAAAATTTCTGACAAAGCGCATAAATTCGCCGATGGGCCTGGCGTCTTGCCTCCTCTCGATGTGATTCCGCTAGATGAAAAGGAAAGCAAGAGAACCAAGACTCGCGAAAATAAAACTCCTACTTTCAGTGAGCCAGACTCGGAACGGAAGCCTAGCATCGTAAAGCCTTCCATCCGACCAGCTCACCGCCGTTAGGAAATTTCACTGCGCTACTTTCACGCAGCGAAAGCCGACGTGATTACTGGCGGTGCGGACTTCTCCCTTGCCACGAGCGCCGATCATATAGCGTGTGCAGTAGCTGTCTGTGCAGAGAAAAGAACCACCGCGTTGCGCACGCTTTTTCGTTCCCGGCTCCATCGGATCGTAGGATGAGTCCGGGCCTTTTGGGTTATCAGCAACTCCTTCCTTATTTGCAAGTTGGGCATAGTAATCAGGACGATACCAGTCACTACACCACTCCCACACATTTCCAGCCATATCGTATAATCCGTAGTCATTTGGAGGAAATTGGGCAACTGGAGCGATTCCTTTAAATCCATCTTCTCCCGTGTCGCCACCTTGAATCGGGAAATTCCCCTGATAGATATTTGCCTGAAATTTCCCGCTCACTTTCAACTCATCCCCCCAAGCGTAGAGCATCCCACTCTTGCCACCGCGTGCGGCGAATTCCCACTCCGCCTCCGTCGGCAATCTTTTCCCGGCCCATTTCGCGTAGGCTTCTGCATCATCGTAAGCAATGTGCAGCACGGGAAACTTTTCTAAACCTGTTAGATTACTACCAGCTCCTGTGGGATGCCGCCAATCAGCACCGGGAACGTAACTCCACCACTGAAGAAAATGATCTAATGACACGGGTTGCGGCGTGGGAGAAAAAACTGCGGAACCTGCTACCAGCTTCTCTAACGGCACACCGGGAAATTCTTCCTGCGTCGGCTTTTGCTCTGCGACAGTGACATATTTTGTCGCTTCCACAAATTTCGCAAACTGCTCATTGGTCACCTCCGTCGCATCCATCCAGAATCCCTCCACACGCACACGGTGCACGGGCATCGCATCAGCCGCTCCGTCACTGCAAACGGCTGCTCCTTTTGAATTGCTACCCATGGAAAACTCACCTCCCGGGATCCACACCATTCCTTCCGGCGCAGGAGAAGGTTTTCCAAATTGTTAGGAACCGTCTCTAAAAATTCTGACGGCTTCTCATTTGCGGTTGCGACTACAAAGCCGAAAACGAAGAATAAAACGCTTGGAGAAATCACTACTAAGCTCCCCTTCTCTCTACCTGTTTGGTTTTTCATACAATTTGTTTTTAGTCTACGATAAAACGGACTCTTTCTCTTCAAAAATTTCTCTCTAATAAGATCGCATCACCCACCATCACTAGGTCCACACTACCTTTGAACGTTTGATTGATCAATGGCGTGTTCTGTGATTTGGATTTCATGAAATCCTTGGTGAATGTCGTCTCTGCTGCCGTATCAAAAAGGATCAGCTCCACTGGCTGACCGACTTCGATTGACACAGCTGGTAGTCCCATCATCCGCCGTGGCTCTGCAGAATATCGCTTCACCACGAGATCCCAGCCAAATTTCCCAGTCGCCACAAAATAGTGATAAAGAGAAACCAGCGCAGTTTCCAACCCAGTAATTCCGTTCGGCGCACTAATGAAATCCTGGGATTTTTCAAACGGCGTATGCGGCGCATGATCCGTCGCTATCAGATCGAACACACCTTCGATCAATCCTTCCAACAAACCTTCATTGTCCGCTTTCGTGCGCAGCGGTGGGTTCATTTTATAATTCGTGTCGAAATCACCGATGTCTTCATCCGTGAAAAGCAAATGGTGTGGCGCGACTTCCGCCGTGACTTTGACATCACCGCGCTGCTTCCACCAACGGATCGTTTCCATTCCTAGTTTGCTAGAAACATGCTGGATGTGAATATGCGCTCCCGCAGCGTGGGCCAGGCGGATGTCACGATCAATGATGATTTCCTCCGCACAAGCGGGAGAACCTTTGATCCCGAGACGATAGCTCATGGCTCCTTCATTCAAAGCCCGTGGCCCCGCTAGCTCCGGCACCTCACAATGACTGGCGAAGAACATTCCAAACTCCGTGGCATATTGCATCGCGCGGAATAAAACCGCAGGATCTCCCGTGGTGTCGCCATCATCCGTTAGCATTTTCACCCCCAGATTTTTCATTCCGTCGATGCCTGCCAGCTCTTTCCCATGACGGTCTTTCGTCACACAACCGGAAGTGTAAACCGGAATGCGAGAGGTTTTCTTGGCAATTTCTAACACCGTCGCCACGACCGTCGCAGAATCAATCGCCGGGCGAGTATTGGGCATCATCACCACGCCTGTGATTCCGCCATTGATCGCGGCCTCACTGCCACTGGCGATCGTTTCTTTTGCCTCGAATCCGGGTTCACGAAAATGCACATGGGCATCAAACATCGCTGGCATGATGATACGGTTCTTCGCGTCAATGACCCTACAACCATCAGGAGCTGATAGGTTTTACCAATCTGTTGGATGATTCCTTCAGAAATCAGAACATCACTAAAAGTAAGATCCGGCGAGTTTTCAGAAGCGATGCGGGTGTTTTGGATGAGGAGCATAGATGAACTTTTAAAGCTACGAGTTATGATGAAAATTGAGGTTCCTGACCGTTATAGTTCCTTAGAAGAAATTGATCCCATTTATCGCGCAAATAAAACTGGTCAGTGATGCTCATAAATTCATTTTTGTTGAGCACTTTTTCTTCTAAGAATTGGGACAAGCGGATCAGATCTTTAGGCCTGCCAGTTTTCAACATGATCGCGCACAAGAACTCCGCAGTCATGATGCGTGTCGGAATATGATGAAAAGTCGTGGCAACAGCCTGCTTTAGCGCAGCTTCCTCAAGCGGCCCTGGAGGCACCAAGAACTGCACTTCCCAGCCTTCAATTTCCACTCCAGCACCTTGCTCTTGATAATCCCAAGCCTTCAGTTGCTTGTAAATCGGAGAAAGATCGATCAAAAACGACGATCCCGGAATGAACGTAAAAATGTCCAAATCATAAGTCACTGTCGGCTCGACATAGTACGCCGCAGCGACAGCCCCACCGATCGCATAGACTCCAATCAAGCCTGTTGCTTGGAGGCGATTGATGACTTCGATGGTTTTTTCCATGAGCTGAGGTTTCTTTTCATTTGCTCAATCAAGAGAATTTTTTCTTCCCAGGTCAAACGAGCACGCATTTCACGTGCTTGCCGCTTTTGGCCGAGGCGATCTTGAAATGAAGTGAGCATCAGTTTTGTGATTTATATTCTACCATTGATGAGATCCGGCGAGTTTTCAGAAGCGATGCGGGTGTTTTGGATGAGGAGCATTGAAGAAAAATTGATATTGGGGATTTAGGATAAAACTACTGTCGCTTCTTTCGCATTCATGATTCTCCCGTCGGCTTTAGCCAATACAGCACCGCCATTCTCACCGCGATTCCATTTTCGACTTGGTCGTTGATGAGGCTGCGCTCGTAGTCCATCACCGCATCGCAAAGTTCGACGCCGCGGTTCACGGGACCGGGATGCATGATATACAAACCCCGTTTGCGAATCTCGTCGAGGCGGGCTTCCGTTACACCATAAAGTTTGTGATATTCCCGCAGGCTGGGGAAAAACTGCACATCTTGGCGCTCCATTTGAACGCGGAGTAGATAGACGATATCGGGTGACCACTTCATCGCTTCCTGATAGTCTGTAAAACGACGAATATTTTCGGGACCGGCTCTAGGCACCAAGGAGCCGGGGCCAAGATAGGCTACGTCCAGCCCTAGCTTTTTTAAAATCGTGCTGGTGGAGCGAGCCACGCGGGAGTGAAGAATATCCCCGATGATGAGAATTTTCTTACCAGCGGGATCGGGGAATTTTTCTTTGATCGTAAAGGCATCTAACAATGCCTGCGTCGGGTGGGCATGAGAACCGTCTCCTGCGTTAATCACAGAGGCTTTTGTCTGATTTGCAATCATACTGGGCAAGCCGGAGCGACCGTGACGCACGATGATGTAGTCGGTGCGCATCGCTTGCAGCGTCTCGACCGTCTCCCTAACGGATTCACCTTTCGTAATCGAAGATTGGGCCACGTCAAAGTTGGTGACATCGGCAGAAAGACGTTTTGCTGCGACTTCAAAGGAAGAATGCGTTCGTGTGCTAGGCTCGTAAAAAAGCATCAGCACGGATTTCCCTTTCAACGCGGGAACTTTTTTCACCGAACGAGTGAAGAGTTCTTTAAATGGGACTGATTGATCAAGGAGATGATCGACTTCTTCCCGGCTGAGTGACGCGATGTCGAGTAGGTCTTTACGTGCCATTGAGTAGATGAGGAAAATATTGAAAAGTGCCGAAGAGAATCACCAAAAACGCGCTCACGGCGATAAAGGCTGCGTGATAACGAGAGAGTGGTTTTTTGAAAAAAACATAGATCGCGATGAGGACCGCGATGGCTAGAAAGCTCGCAGGAATCTCTATTTTTAATCGATAAATGAAACAGGTAATCACACTAGCAACGACCAACAAATAAGCTGGAATGACAATCGCCAGGTGCGCCACGAGGGACTGTGGATTGGGTTTCGGAGCGAGATTGGAAAGCGCTTCACGGCGGCGGATTTCATTCAGCTCTTCATCACTGCGGCGGCGAGCTGGGATTTTTTGATCCGCAACTGCAGAAGATGAAGGAGCACGAAGAGAGGGTTTTTGCTCTGACTTACGGAACGATTTAACAGGTTTTGGCTCGCGAGGTGGGAAAGGATCCACAGGCTGCGGCAGAGAGCTGTTAGGTGGAGCGGGAACTGGAGATGCAGTCGCAACGGGAACTGGTTGAGGAGCGGCAGTAGGTCTAGCGACTTGTTCAGAAGGAGAA
>JAAURL010000009.1 GCA_012032235.1 Akkermansiaceae bacterium
TCTCTGCCTTAACGCCGCCAAACGTAACGGCGAAAGCCGCCGAAATCGTTAGAAAATTGGAAAGGTTGTTAGGAGAAGTTGAAGCATGTCGAGAGATTGTTAATGGGCTTCCAATCCGCAGAAGCGCGACTAACTCGCACAATTTTCCCAGCTCGACAAGCTAAAGTCTCAGTTTTGCCCCGAGCTCCCCCGCAAGTTGACGTCAGCTTGACCACACCCGCTATTCCCCCTTAGATCAAGAACCAACACAACAACTCTAGTTTGAACTGTCCAACTTTTGTGGGCAGGCCAGAGGTCTTGGGTGACTTGACTAACAGGTTTGCCAGTGGCGAGGAGCTCGAGTGCTTGCGCTTTGAATTCAGGGGCATAAGGTCTTCTTGGTTTGAATTCCATCTGTTGCTTATTTCTAGTAGCTCATGGCCCAGAATTCTAGCGCACTTCAACATGATGGATGGTTATTCGACACAACCCTTCTACCACATGGCTTCACGCCAAACGATGCTCTATACAACTTCGATTTTCGGGTTTAATCGCTGATTCTGAGTTGAAGTGAAAGTGCACACTTCAATAAACTTTCAGGGTTTATATCCCACAGCTTCACGGATTTCCTCACGAAGCTGCACCGTGACTTTGTATTCGTAAGGACTCATGCCTGGGAATCTGGGATCAATTTTCATCAAACTATCTTTTTCAAACCAATACTGTAATGAAGCATAAAAGTAAAAAATCAAACCTATCATGCACAATGCTGCGAAGGCATAAGGTATCGCTAAAACCCGAGACATAGCACTGCGATAAATAATTTTATTTGAAGAGCTGAATAGAGCTTTTAAAGCGACAGCTGCAATCCAAAGCAGTAGTGGCAATAGAAGCAGATAAGATATGATTATAACCGCAAAGGAATCAGTCATTGATTTTAAGCCTATCACTGGAACGCGCAAAAAACCACCGATGATGGCAATCCACACTATTTTAGAATTCACAGCGTTGAAACCAAGTTGGCTAGCTCGTTTAGAAAAGCGCCATCTCGCAATAAGGATCGGCATCGCGACAACCAAAGCTCCTAAAGCAATATATTGACTAATAGGGACAATTGCGACGACGAACTTACCTTGATCTTTCATGATCGCCAGACCACGACAGCCCAATGGGGTCAGCCGATTAATCAACAACACATATATAGTCGGGAGAATTACGCCAATCCCGATGATCCATAGCCAATCCGAAGTGACTAGTAACCCTTTAACTCGGACAGAAAGGCCGCTAATAAGTCGACTCACTCGAAATCGATAAAGCCAAACACTTGACATTAAAAGAATAAGCCCAAGCCACAAAACAATACTCACAGCGATTGATAAAAGCTCATGATCCGTCAGTCGTCCTGGCTTTAAATCTTCTAAAGTCAAAGGTGGTGGATTCACCACTTGGCGATAACCTGCAGGCACTAGAAGTCCGGAAAGTAGACTACTCCTTTCTTCAAAGAGCTTTCCTTCAATACGAACTTCAGATGGTAGAGACTTGCGAAGTTTATGTCGCTCATCGAGTTTTTTGTGGATTTTTTGCAGTTTTTGAGCATCTTCTGATAAGCCCACTTCCTCTGCTGCGATGGAAAGCCGCTTCGCCGGAGCCGTTAGGCAAGCTGAGTAAACGATTCCTTCAACAAGGCCGCCATGCTCCATGGTCATCACATGATAGATAAAAGAATCGAAACTATCGATCCATTCTTTGGTCTGGATATTTTGTTTTTCGCGAGAGATCAATTCGGCTTTAGCTCCAAACAAATCTCCTATACGTATGACTCTGATCACATCAGGCGCGGATAGATTACTCAGGTAAAATGTGCAGTAAAGAGAGCTGAAGTAATCTGGCCTTAGTAGGATTTCTAACCGTTTTTTAGTCAGTTCACAGTGATAGTTTCGACACTGTGATTGGTTTCTTGCGTATTTCAATAATTCAATCGCATCGTTAAATTTTTTAGGATCATCAATCTCCCAAGAAGGCGGCTCTCGATTTTCTTGGGCGGATTTTGTTTGCTTTTTTTTCTTCAAAGAATCTTTCGCTGTTACTGCTGCTGCAAAATAGGTGAACCAGGCATTTTGGGGATCTATCTTTTTCCCTATATCAAGAAAATCTGCTGGGAGCTTTTCGTGCTCAGAACAGTAAGCTCTTGCATATTCAAGATAGTAAGCAGGATTAGCGGGCTCACTATCCCAAAGGCCTTTCATACGATCCGCCGTTGATGTGTATCGATCATCTCCAAAAAGAATGATTTTCTCCTGACGACTCAGGTCTCTCATGATAGCTTTATTGCGACTGAATAGGCTAAGATCGGCCGAAAAGCTCAAGGACATCAATTGTCTCATCATAGTAGCAACTGAACCAATTGCTAGGCTAGATTGATACAGTTTTACTATAAAAATGATAGAGGCCAGAGAGAGCAGCAAAAACAAAGCCCATTTCCAGATCGGTTTGCGCTTCTTGGCATCGACTTCATTGAGACGATTGGTGATGACGTCTAGTTCTTTAGCATCATCTTCAATCAGGTGATCCATCAGGCCGGTTGCGGCAATTTTGATTTCAGTTTGCTCTGTAAACGGTCGGGTGATTGCTTCGATCAGGTTTTTCTTAGAGTCATTCATTACTGAGGAGCCTTCTAAGGTAAGTCAGGCTGCTGATCCAGCTTTGTTGCTTGCTGCTAACACTCATCAGAATGACAAATGAGCTTGCTGAATGAATGAGGTCAGTCCTGAATGGCGCTAACTTAAGGGGTATTTGGGGTAAAATTTAGTTAGAATATCTATGGGATGGCCTAGATTCTGCTCATTGGTTATCAATGACTTCTACTACACCGATGTTTCCAGGTTGGCACCGAAAGCTTTACGGTAAAAGTCCTCTCCGGCCCGGTGTCGCGATGCGGCGCAAGGCCGCAAATCTCAGCTCGCTTTGTTTGAGTCAGGCCAAGGATCTATTTGGAGATTTGCTTGCAGTCGGATTGTTAGAAAGAGTTCCTGGTTTCAGAAATCGTTCGTTTCCGTTGCCCGTGGTGTTCTGGACATTTCTTTGTCAGGTGCTTGCTAAGCTCGGCCTTCCGATCTGGTGCTCGTCCTCCGTCTAGGTGCTTCTCAGTCGGCATGGTGAGGCGATTTGCTCGCCAAGCACTGCGGCCTATTGCAAGGCGCGAGCCCGTATCCCGATCCGGCTGCTCATCAAGATTCACCGGCATCTGGTTGCTGCGATGTGTCCTCGCCGCAGGCCGCGCACTTTTGTGGTGGACGGCACCACTCTGAGTATGCCGGACACGCGAGAAAATCAGGTGGTCTGGCCTCAATCACGCTCGCAGAAAGAAGGTCGCGGGTTTCCCATCATGCGGCTCGTCGGCTTGTTTGATCTGGCCACGGGAGTATGGATCAGCGCGGCGACTGGCCCTTTTCGCAGCAGCGAGCGCAATCTCTGCCGGAAACTCTGGAAACAGATCCGGCCTGGCGACATGATCGTGGCAGACAGTGGCTTCTGTTGCTGGTTTACTTTTTATCTTTTTGGTGAAAAAGGAGTCAACGTCGTCATGCGCAACCACGGCGTTCGCAAGCCAGATCCACGCGCAGTGAAGCTTGGGCAAGGTGATCGGCGAGAACGCTGGAAGAAGCCTAACATCAGACCGAAATGGGTTTCACCACAGGCCTACGCAGCGATGCCGGAGAGCATTGCCGAGCGCGTCGTGATAGTCACAGTGGATCCCGGCTCGGGTTTCAGAACCACCGAAGTTCAGATTGCCTGCACGATGCTTGATCCACAAAAGATGAGCGTTTCAAGCATCGGTAACCTCTATCAGAGTCGCTGGAAAGTGGAGTTGTTTATCGACGACTTGAAAACGACCCTCGGTATGGCGGCCCTCAAAACGCTCAGCCCAACGATGATCCGGCGCGAACTCCTCGTGCACATCATCGCCTACAACCTCCTGCGTGCCCTAATGAACCACGGCAAGTCAATGGATGCCGAATCGGCAAGCTTCAAAGGCACCATCGATAGGCTTAACCACTGGCTACCCATCCTGTAAACGCGCCAATAGCAAAACTCCGCAGGCGTTCAGTCACAGACCTATCGGAACTAGTTGCCGAAGACCAAGTCCCCAGCAGGCCCTTGAGGCGAGAACCTAGAGCAATCAAGCGAAGACCAAAACCATACCAGCTACTCAACGTTCCTAGACATCAAATGATCGAAATTAGCCATCGCTCCCGCCACAAGAAACCTGTCGATGAAATCATCCCAAATACCCCTTAAGTTAGCGCCATTCAGGTTCTGCCTCATCTACTAACTTCGGTGGTATAAGGAATTTTAACTTTCCATGTCGCGATGGGGGGAAAATCTGAATGCAAGCGATCGCTCCTTTTTTGACCTGAATGCGACCATCGCCAACTCCGAGAATCCATTGAAGTAAATGGGAGAAATCTGGTTCGTGGCCGACGATCATGATCCGCTTGAATTCAGGAAATCCGGCTAGTTCTTTGAGGGCGATTTCTGGATGCATGCCACAGGCTAGCCAGCTTTGGGTAATGGCGCCGGGCATCTCTGCGGTGCGGGAGAACTCGTCAGCAGTCTGGCGTGCTCGGATCAGTGGGCTGGTGAGGATGACCTCTGGTAATTTCCCGGCGCTTTTGATTAGGTGTGCCGCGCGGCGGGATTGGTCACGGCCTTTTTCTGTTAGTTCCCTAAAAAAGTCACCTTGAGGATTTTGATCCTCTGCTTTGCCATGTCTTAATAAAATGAGATCCATCAAAGCGGATTTTATCAACTGCGGATCACCGCTCTATTTCCTGACCAATGATTGAATTGTTACATGGTCATTCCGCCATCTACGGCGATGACTTGTCCAGTGATGTAGCGGGCCGCCGGGCTGGCAAGAAAGGCGACTGTTTCAGCGATGTCTTTGGTTTCGCCAAAAGTAGCGAGTGGGATTTTTCCGATGACAGCGTCTTTGACGGCTTGCGGAAGTTCATCAGTCATATCGGTGGTAATGAATCCAGGGGCGACTGCATTGCAGGTGACGCTGCGCCCGGCCAGCTCCCGGGCGATGGCTTTGGTGAAACCGATCAATCCGGCTTTACTGGCGGAGTAGTTCGTCTGACCTGCATTGCCAATGAGGCCGATGACTGAGGCGATATTGATGATGCGCGGATCTTCTGACTTCATGAGAACGCGCATGAAGGCTTTAACGGTGTTAAATGCACCTTTGAGATTCGTGTCTAGCACGGTGTCCCAGTCTTCTTCTTTCATCCGCATCAGCAGTCCGTCGCGAGTGACTCCTGCATTGTTGATAAGAATGTTCACCGCGCCGAGTTCGTCACCGATTTTTTTTGCGAGTTCTTGGACGGCGGCATGATCCGCCACGTCCACCGCGTAGGCAGTCGCTGAACCGGGAAATGCAGCATTGATTTCCTCTGCCGCTTTTCCACAGCTGGCCGCACTACGACTGACAACGGCGACTTTTGCTCCTTCGGCAGCGAGGGCGCGGGCGATCTCCTGGCCAATTCCCCGGCCACCGCCAGTGACGACGGCGACTTTATTTGCAAAGCGTTCCATGCGAAGAAGCGTGGCTGCCAGAGTGCCCGCCTGTCAATCCACCGATGTGCTCAATTTTAACCCGTGATCACCCGGACGATACGGCGCAGAATCTTGAAAATTAAAACGACCGCGCCGACGACGACTCCGACGGTCAACATGAGAACCAACAGAATCGCGCCGAGAAATATCCACAAAGGCCGCCAACGGCGGTTGAGCTTACCCACACGGCTCTGCCACTGCATCCACGGGGGTGAGCTGGGAACTGGATTTTGGCGGTTAAAGTTCTGGGTGGGTGTGATCCCATCGATTTCGAGAACTTCGACTTCGATGGCTTGAGATGTTTCGGTCATAGTTGACAAATTGAATGACAAATCTCGTTGCTGATCGGGTGGAATCAACCGGAATGCTTGCTGATGGAAAAAATCCTTTTGTTTCTAAAAGAAAAAACCCGGCTTACCGCGAGGGCAAACCGGGCGAGGCAGCCTGCAAGTTACTTGGAAGAAGTCATTGGCGCAGAAGGCGTAGAGCGAGCTGGTGCTGAGTCTGGGCAGCAGGAAGCGGCCAAAAGGGCGGTAGCTGCGGCGAGGGCGATGTATTTAACGGTTTTCATAGTTTAGTTTGGTTATTGGTTGCTCGTCATTTGAGTTTTTAAGTCAAATTGACTATCAAGGAAATAGCGTTACTGCTCAATAAGGCAAGTGGAGAAAAATTAGCCCGGTTCCTGATTTTACGGAGCAGAATGTTTGCCACGGGAAAAGAGTTACACTAGTGTCGAGAAAATGGTGGTGACAAAAACGATACGTGCAGCTTCTGGGTGGCTAGATTTGGGTTTGCCGGATGAGGCTTTGGTCGAGCTACAAGAGCTGCCAATCGATGCGCAAGGATTGCGGTTGCCCTGGAGCTGAAATTAGCGGCACAAATGGAGCAAGAAGAATGGAATGCAGCTTCCGAAACGGCGCGGCTCCTTTGTTTAAAAGCAGAAGATGAACCGGAATTTTTTCTACGAGCTGCTTATTGTCTCCATGAAACTGGCGATACGCTTGCAGCTTGCAATCAGTTGCTACGTGGACCCAAAACTCTATTTGAAATGGCAATCTTTCACTACAACCTAGCTTGTTATTTATGGACGCTGGGTGAGGGACCACGCGCAAGAAGCCACCTGAAACAAGCGATCGACATGGATGAGTCGTACCTAGAATCTGCTAGGGAAGATCGTGATCTGGCTGGAATGGAGCTGTCGTGAGGAGCCGTTAAGCTACGATCTGTTTATCCACGTCTTCGCGGAGATTTTCGATGATGAAGTCTTGGCGATCGGGAGTGTTTTTACCCATGTAAAATGCGAGTAGCTCTTTCACGCCTTTGCCTTCTTCATACTCGACGTGATCCAGTCGCATGTCGGGGCCGATCATGAAGCTAAACTCGTCAGGAGAAATTTCACCGAGGCCTTTGAAGCGAGTGATTTCAGATGTCTTGCCAAGCTTATCGAGCGCTTTTTTTCTTTCATCGTCATCATAGCAATAAATCGTTTCCTTTTTATTGCGGACTCGGAAAAGCGGTGTTTGCAAGATATACAAATGACCATCACGAATCATTTCTGGGAAAAACTGAAGGAAAAACGTGAGGAGTAATAGTCGAATATGCATTCCGTCGACGTCGGCATCGGTGGCGATCACGACTTTGTTATAGCGTAGATACTCGATGCCGTCTTCGATATTGAGCGCGGCTTGCAACAAGGCGAACTCTTCATTTTCGTAGACGATCTTTCTCGGCAGTGCGAAGGTGTTTAGAGGCTTTCCGCGTAGAGAAAAACCGCCTGTGTTTCGACATCGCGGCTTTTCGTGATCGAGCCAGATGCGGAGTCTCCCTCGGTAATAAAGAGTGTGGATTCTTCGCGGCGCTTATGTTTGCTATCAAATCTCACCCGGCAGTCGCGGAGTTTTTTGTTATGGACTTTCGCCTGTTTCGAACGTTCACGTGCTAGCTTCTGAACGCCTTTCAAATCCTTGCGTTCACGCTCTGCGGCGAGGATACGCTTTTGAATCGATTCCGCGATTTGTGGGTGTTTGTGCAGATAATTATCGAGATTGGTTTTAAGGAAATTCCCGATGAAAGTGCGGAGAGATTCCCCGTCCGGCGCGATCCCAGCGGAGCCAAGTTTGGTCTTCGTTTGTGATTCGAAGACTGGCTCATGATGCGCACGCAGATGGCGGCCTCGATCCCAGCGCGGATGTCGGATGGCTCGTATTGTTTTTTATAAAATCCTCTAACCACTTGGACCAGGGCTTCGCGAAACGCGACGAGATGCGTGCCACCTTGGGAGGTATTTTGACCATTGACGAAAGTATAGTATTCCTCCCCGCTTTCCGGAGTATGGGTGAAGGCAATTTCGATATCTTTACCGACGAGATGAATCGGCGGATAGAGTGCTTCATTTTCCATCTCCTCCCGCAATAAATCTAACAAACCGTCCTTGGCCCGGAATTTTTTCCCGTTAAAAGTGACCGTTAGCGCAGGATTTAGATACGAATAGTAACGGCACATCTTCTCCACGAAGGCCTCCTTGTATTTCGCCTTGGCCGGGAAAATGCTGCGGTCTAGCTCAAAGGCCAGCCGCGTGCCATTCACGCCATCGTCACGGCGCGGTTTTTTCATATCTACCGTGAGCAGGCCTTTGGAAAATTCTAGGGCTTTCGTCTCACCATCGCGCCAAGCTTGGATTTCAAAAAAGTTAGAAAGCGCGTTGACTGCTTTGATTCCTACGCCGTTAAGGCCTACGGATTTTTTGAACGCCTCGCTATCATACTTTGCTCCCGTATTGATTTGCGCGGCGCAGTCAAAGAGTTTTCCCAGCGGGATTCCCCGCCCGAAATCGCGCACTTCCACCCGGCCTTCCTCATCGATGTCCACGCGTACTTCCTTGCCATGACCCATGATGTGTTCGTCGATGGAGTTATCCACCGCTTCCTTCAGGAGAATATAAAGACCGTCATCTGGTGAGTTTCCATCGCCAAGTTTCCCGATATACATTCCGGGTCGCATCCGGATGTGCTCCCGCCAATCGAGTGATTTGATATCGTCTTCTGTGTAATTTGTGGCCATGTCAGGAAATTTGTTTTGGATTTCTTAAACAGTTCATTCCCTCGGCGCAAGGGCGAGATTTAAAAGCCACGCCTAACAAAAAACCTCTCTAGCTCATCTAGAGAGGTTTTTTGAAAAGCGGACCACTGAATTAAATCGCAGCGGCTGGAGGGAGCCTTGTCATTTAGTCATCATCTGAATTGTCATCGTCTGAGTCATCATCCGTGCCATCGCCATCGTCGTCATTATCGTCGTCGTCATCTACACCGTCGCCATCGTCATCTTTGTCTTTTGCGTTTTTGCGGCCATCACCGTCAACGTCGTCGTCATTGTCGTCTGAAACAGAGTCTCCATCGATGTCGCCTTCTTCTGGGGAATCATCGCGGAGTCCATCTCCATCGATGTCCTTCTCTGATTTTGCATTGTCATCTAGGCCATCACCATCGATGTCTTTTTCATCCTTGGAATTATCGGCTTTGCCATCTCCATCGATGTCTGTTTCTTCGCTGGAGTCATCTAGAAGGCCATCGTCATCAATATCTAATTCCTTTTTCGAGCCATTAGGAAGCTTATCGCCGATGTAGGTGCCTTTGAGTGGGCCTTTTTTGCAGTTTCCGCCATCCACGTTGGGATCAGAACCATTAGGGCGACCATCGTTATCGACGTCACGATCAGTGCTATTTGGAATACCATCTTGATCGAGATCATCTGTTGATTGGGCAATTGCTTGTCCCGCACTCAGAGAGGCAGCTAGGGCGAAAGAAAATGCGATGTTGCGCAGTGACAGGGGTCTAAGTGGATTATTTAGTTTCATAGTTTTTTCTGTTATTACTGATAGATAAACGATAATTAATTTCACATTTCTAAAAAGACTAACAAACCAAAAATCACCGATCTACTCTGAATTAGGCGGATTCTTGGTTGAAATTGCTTTTAACACCTTATCCTAACTTCACGACATTTTCGCGCAACTTTTTTTGGTAACTGAATGGCTAGACGCGCTGGTCGACGATAGATCCGAAAAATTCAGTAATTCGGAACAACTAGGCAGCAGCACACGCAAATGAACTCTGACGGATTCATGTTTTATTTCGATACGCTGGTTGAGAAAATTTGGCTTTATCCTTCACCACCGCCGAGGCCGCAAAGCAGAGATTGAGAGGAAGATGAGAAAAATCCAACTCTCCAATCTCCAATGTCGCATTACTTCTTTACCGTGACGCAGCGACGGATGCTGCGCCGCTTCTGGAAGAGAGCTGGCTCAATGAGAGCCGCTGGCATGAATGTCGACGGCTTTATATCCACCTCTTGCTTTGAAGTAGAGTATCAGGGCGATGTAGCAAACGAGCATAAATGCGGGGAAAATTGCGATTTTTGCAAGTGCTCCTTGGTTTGCGCCTTCTCTGGCTGAAGTAATTTTCTCGGCAGTATCTTTATCTGTTTTAGAAAGCTCAGCCACTTTGTCGGCATCAATCGCGTTATAAGAACCTAAAATGTATTTACCTTCTTTAGACACTTTTTGATATGCCTCTGCAGATACATTTTTCTCAATGGCAGTTTGCGCGGTTTTTTCGGTGATGGCACCGATCACTGGGCCGCCAAGGATACCTACCGCTAGCATTCCGATGCCCCCTATCGCATTAAGCGTGAGAGCGCCTCCTTTCGGGGTTTGCTCAGAAACTACACCCAGTGTGGTAGGCCAGAAGAACGTCTTTCCAAAGCCATAGACCGTAGCCGCGATGAAGATCATTGCCAGAGAAGATGCTGTGGAAAGTAATAATAAACCGACAACAGCCAAAGCTGCCGACGCCGCGAGAAGACCAAGCGGCGATAAGCGGTGTGCAATCGAGCCCGCGAAAAATCTCAAAACCATCATGATTGCAGACGTGTAGATAAGAACCCATAAGCCATTTGCCCCGATGGCTTTCATCGGTTTTTCCATGATGCCACTGATGGCACCATCCGTGCCGAGTTCTGTCGTCGCCAAAGGAATCATGACGAGACATAGCAGTATCAAAATGCCTCTGCCCAATGAGCGACAATAGGCTCCAAAAGAGATCACAATGATTGCAAAAAGCCCCCATTGAATTGCAGGAGACCAGTTAAATACCTGAGCCAACTGGCTTGTAATAAAGTAACCGGCAATGGCAGCACCGAGCACACCAAACTCAGCGAGCATTTGACGATAGGTCGTTCCGGACGCGACCCGCTCATTCACAGGGAATTTCGCACGAGCCAGCATGACCAAGGAGATGACCGCGGGAATAGCGATCACGTAGATCAGCACTCTCCAGTCTGAATGCGCCTTTTCACCAAGGGCAAGGGTGATCATTCCTCCAATGACTAGACCGCCTGGCCAACCGGCATGTAGGATATTAAACCATTTGGTTTTATCTTTGTTAAAAATGGTTGCCACCACTGGATTGATATATGCCTCAACAGTTCCATTTCCTAATCCCAAAATGATAGATCCCCAATATAAGAGATTGTATGCCTGTTGTTTGGCGTTTGGATCCGCTGCAATTACCGTATGTGCTTTGAACGCGAGAAGTGCGTAAGCTGTATAGCAGATGAATGAGAACCACATCGCAGTCTTGTAGCCGACACGATCAATGATCAGGGAAAAGGCAATGATCGAGATTGCAAAAGGCCAAATGCCTGCTCCGAAAAGCTGTTGGGCTTGCACTCCGTCCAGGCCAAAAGCTTTAGGCCAAAGATTTGGATCATTCACCAAAAAAGCTCGAGTAATAAAGGAGAACGCCGTTGTGATAAGCGCAATAAAGCACCCCCAAAACAGGGTCATATTAGGTTTTGTAGTGTTAGTTTGATTCATTGTTTGGAGGGCGAAATATAGCGATATTTAGGATGCAACGAGCACCGTTGAAATTTTCTTATAGGTTTTTCAGCCGTTGCGACGTTTAGGAGGGATTAGCGGCTTGAATCGGGTATGGCAAGAACCAGAGTGAAAAAATGAAGCTTTCGGAAATTTAGAGGTCGCAGTTCTGATGGCAACCACTCACCGGACTTTCTGAAAAAACGATGCAATGGTCGAGTTTTGCATCCTTATAGATTCTACTATCAGGCCAAATGACAGAGTCGCAAACACTGGCGCCAGCTTCAATGAATGCGCCAGGACCGACGACGGATCGATCAACAAGTGCTCCCTTTTCAACGGTTGCTGATGGATGAATGGCCGGGCCTAGAGCGAGTTCACGATGGGCTTTGAGATAAAATTCGCGGTTCCCGAGATCGAGCCAGACGCCTTCGTCGAGAACGATGGCTCCCAGCTGGCCGGTTTTCGCTAATTCCAAGAAAGCAGGAATCACGGAAAATTTTTTCATTCGCTGGGATCAAATCGAGAAAGCTGGCATTCAAACAATAAATCCCACTGAAGCCGTGAGTGCCAGCTGCCCGACCGAGCTGGTTACGAATATCTGTAACAAGAGTGCCGGATGGATCGATGGCAATGTGTTGATCGGTGACTTGCGAGCGCAAAGCCAAAGTCACGGGAAGACCGGAAGACTCATGCGCAGCGATGAGTTTTTCTAGCGATAGCGTGGAAAAAATATCGCCGTTGTGAACCAGCACCGAGTCATCACCGATCCAACTGGAGATGTTTTTGATGCCGCCGCCGGTTTCTAGCAGAATGGGTTCGTGGAACAGGGTGACGGCGTTTTTCCCTCCGAATCCTTCCCAAGCCCCCGGCAAATGATGTGTGTTAATCGCAAATTTTTCGATGCCCGCTTTCACACAAGCCGCCATAGCCCACTCAGCAAGCGGGCGGTGAAACAATGGCACGAGTGGTTTCGGCAGCCGGTCTGTTAGGGGGCGTAAGCGATTTCCAAGACCGGCACCGAGAATGAAAGCTTTCTTCACGCCGCTAGGTTTGACCTGTAGCATTTTAAATTTCAAGCCCTCTCGAAGTTAGGTGGCAAACCCGCTTGCCTTGTTGCTGCGATCACCGGTCGCCGCAAATGATTAAGAAATCGATCTCCACGATCCAAGATCCGTAGTGCGTGTGACGCTTGCTGGGTATTTTCGCCGCTAAACTACGCCGTGGCATTAAAATCACGATTTCGAGATTGTAATCATCTTCAAGATGAGGATAGTTATGCTATCTTGATTATCAAATTTCAGATTCGTTGCCACGATTTTGGCACTGCGTTTGCTGATGACGGATCGGCGGCGCATATCCTATCACCCGTCATCACGAATTTAAGATAATCCACACCGATGATTCATCGCACCGAGGAAGGCCAATCCGCATTATTTGAAGAAACCCTAGCATCCACCGCCCGCTCTCGAAAAAACGAGTCAATCATGAATCTCCCAGACCTGCTGATTTCGGCCTCACCGCTCCTTCAGTGATTGCGAAAAACTACGTTCTCGACACTAACGTGCTCCTGCACGATCCGGCGGCGCTAGAGCGATTTAAGGAAAATCACCTCTGCATCCTTGCGGACGTTTTGTCAGAACTCGATAAATTCAAATCCGAGCAAACCGAGCGTGGAGCTAATGCGCGCCGCGTCCACCGCCGCCTCACGGAAATGTTTTCCTGCTCAGAAACGGTGACTCAAGGCGTTTCCACAGAAGGCGGCGGCACCGTGCGCTTGGTGATTTATGATCCTGCCAGCTGCCCGAAAAATTCGGAACAGCTCAATCGTTTTCATCGCATTTTCCCGGATCGCGAGCGTGTAGATCACCGGATTTTGGCAGCTTGCCTATTGCTGATGCAATATAATGAATCGCCCGTCGTCCTCGTCACAAAGGACATCAACATGCAGTTAAAAGCGCGTGCTGTCGGCATTGAATGCCAAGATTATCTGAATGATAAAGTCGATGCACGTGAAGTTTCTAACTACGATGTGCGCCGTGTGGAAGTGGACCCAAATGAGCTGCAGCGCTTTGCCAGCACAGGAGAACTAGTGGTGTCCGAAGACCGCACTCACGGCATTTCAGCAAATGAATACGTTCTGTTAGGTGCTGGTGATAAGCAAACGATCCCCGCGCGTTTTGCCGCGGATGGTCAATTTGTTCGTTTGGAAATCCCAGAGGTTTTAAAAATCCCTGATGGCCAATCCCTCAAGCCGTTGAATCTAGGCCAGCGCTGCTTGATTGATGCCTTACTCAATCCAGATATTTCTCTGGTGACTTGTTACGGCCATGCGGGAACAGGTAAGACGCTAGTGGCTGTGGCTGCTGGGTTGCATGAAATGTTTAATCGCAAATACAATGGGATCACCGTCAGTCGGCCAGTCGTCTCGATGGGCGATCAGTTGGGCTTTTTGCCCGGATCCTTGGACGAGAAAATGCGCCCGTGGTTGCAGCCGATTCACGATGCTCTCGATCTACTGATGCGCCCAACGACCCCGCTAGGCCCACGCCGCAAGCAGCAAAAAGTCACTGGCGCTGCACCGACGGTGGCGAAAAAACCCTACGAAGTTTTGATGGAGCAAGGGATTTTGGAAATCGAAGCTCTTTGCTACATTCGCGGACGTTCGATTCCTAATCGATTCTTCATTCTCGATGAAGCACAACAGCTCACGCCACAAGAAGCGAAAACAATTGTGACTCGGATGTCGCGTGACTCGAAGCTCGTCCTCGTGGGAGATCCTGCACAGATCGATAATCCTTATGTGGATAGCCGAAGCAATGGCCTCGTCTACACGAGAAATCGTCTGAAAGGACAGCCTTTTGTCGCTCACGTTGCGCTCAATCGCGGAGAGCGTTCAGAGCTAGCAGAAGCGGGAGCGCAGTTGATGTGATTTAGAGAAATCGTATCAGACTAAAATTCTCTCCAGTCTCATAGACGCTAGGCGTGTCGCTTCTGCAGATGAATGGGTCACGTGAAGAAAAGTAGCTCCCGATTCGCAATGAATTTTTCCTAACAAATTACACATTTTTTCCCGGGAGATTTCATCTAGCGAAGAAAGTGGTTCATCCAGCAGCATGACTCGTGGACGCAGCGCCATCGCACGACACAGTGCGATCCGCTGACGTTCACCACCGCTCAATCCACGGATGCCGCGATCTAACAGGTTTGAAATTTCCATCGATGCGGCTAATTCTTCCACCCGCTCCTGAATCGTGATCTCCTTGATCCCACGAATACTGAGAGCGAAGCCGATGTTCTCCCGCACGCTCAGTCCGGCGAAAAGAGCCGCATCTTGCGGCACATAGCCGATGTGGCGCGCGGCGGCAGGGAGCTGCGTCACCTCCTTTTCAGCGATGATGATTTCTCCTGAATCCTGTTTCACTAATCCGACGATGCATTCTAACAGAGAAGTTTTCCCGCAGCCCGTTGGTCCCATCAGCACGGCATATTCTCCCTGCGGGATTTCGAAACTGATTTCGGGAAGCCGTGAACTACCGCGTGAAATTTGAAGTTTTCGAACGGAGATCATGTGCGTTCCTCCTCTCTCGAATCGATCCAACGAAGGACGGCTAACACAATTGCCGCAGCGAGCAAGAGCAGGATCGAAACTGCGGCTGCGGATTCCAGATTTCCCACGTTTAGCTCCAGAAAAATCGTGGTCGGCATCACTTCTGTTTTCATGCGTGTGGTCCCGGCGAAAACCAGAATCGGGCCGAATTCTCCCAAGCTCCGCGCCCATGAAACTGCCGTGGCGTGCAGCAATCCACGGCGCGATGCAGGCATAACGACTCGCGAAAAAATCTGAAAATCCGAAGCGCCAAGCGTCCGTGCGACGCCTTCATTTCGCTCCGGGATTTCATCGAATGTCGTCCGCAATGAGCGAATGGCGAATGCCGTTGCCACCACCAATTGCGCCAACACCACGCCTGCGACGGTATAAGTAAAGTGTAGCCCCAGAGTGCTCTCGATCCAACGGCCGAACGTCGTTTGAAAAAGCAGCAGCAATCCTAAACCAAGCACCAAGGGTGGCATGACGACGGGAAAATCTATCAATAGCTCCAGCACGATTTTCCCCCGGAATTGACAGCGGGAGAGGAAGTATGCAGCTGGTGCTGCGACCCACATCGCCAATATCGTGGCGAGTGTGCAGGTCAGCAAACTGTTAGCGATGGAGTATTGAATTTCCCGCGTAGCCAGTGCTTTTGAAACCATTTCCCACGATGCGGATGAACCAGTGGCGAATAAAATCCCGCCTAACAAAATGGCGTAGCCAGACAACGCCGCCGCAGAGGCGATCCAGAAGGCGTTGCTGTGGCGTGGCATGAGTCAGTGCTGGATAAAATGATGACGTCGGAAAACGGGAGAGCCGTGTTCTGAAATCCAGCGCTGAAAATGGGAAGCCTGTTCTGGTGATTGACTACAAGTTAGTAGGATCGCTGGCACACTGGCAAGATGACTTGATAGCTCCGGGCATTCGACGATTTCTAAATTGGGAAGCGATGCGACAGTCTGGTCCCAGAGAAATGCTGCGTCGAGCGCTCCTGCTTTTAGATCGACCGCCAGCTCCGAAACTGTGCTTTTCATCACGGTGGCTTTAGCTGATAGGTTTTCCCAATCGCCGCGAGATTTCGCGATGGACTGGATGGATTTTCCAATCGCTGCCGATTCTGGATGGCAAAGTCCGAATTTTAAATCGGGACTCTCTAACAAAATTTTTCCAGCCGCGCACTTGCTTTGGATTTCCTCTCGCCACGGCCAGCACCGGGCGCATGGTGGCGATTTGTAAGCTCTGAGTGCCGAGTTTTTTCTCTCTCACAAGATCGAGATAAGACGAGTCTGCGGGAATGAAAAGATCTCCCGATCGGGTCGCTTCGATGGTTGCTAACAACGCTCCGGATCCGCCAAATTGTAAAATGATCTGCGTTCCATTTTCTTGTTCATACTTTCTCGAGATTTCCTCCAGCGGTTCTTTTAGGCTGGCAGCGCAATAAACTTGGAGTTTCGGTTTCCTGATTTTCTGAGAATGACGATTGAGTGAGAGAAGACCGAAAACTAACAGAGTCACTGCTAGGATCGATCCGGCAGCTAGACGTGTCATGGATTGATTTCTCACGCCGGGATTTGAAGCGCGAGTCGATTGGGACGAGGAAAATTGGTGAAAGAGGCGGCGACCCATGATCGCCGCCACAGTTCTGTAGTTACTCTCTTCTTCCCAAAGCCTGCATCAGGAAATAGGCAAATTGGGCGATTGAGCCGATAGCGGCGACGAAGTAGGTCATCGCAGCCCAGAATAGAGCATTTTTCGCTTTCTCGTGCTCCATGCTGGCTGCTAGACCGCTACCTTCTAACCATTTTAGGGCGCGATTGCTGGCGTCGAACTCCACAGGCAGGGTGACAATGGCGAATAGTGTCGTAACGCCGAAAAGCGCGACCCAGACCCAGAGCATCGTCGTATTGTGCATCAGTCCCATACCGAGTAGGCTCAGCATCATGAGCCAATTCAGCATTGTGCTGGATAGCTGAACAGCAGGGACGATTTTTGATCGGATGCCTAACCAGACATAGGCTTGTTGGTGTTGAAGGGCGTGACCACATTCGTGAGCGGCCACAGCTGCAGCTGCCACGGTGTTCATGCCGTAAACGTATTCACTAAGATTCACGGTTTTGTTTGCCGGATTGTAATGGTCCGTGAGTTGGCCGGGAACGCTAATCACTCTTACGTCAGTGATGCCGTTTTGCTTTAACATCATTTCCGCCACTTCAGCGCCGGTCACCCGGATCGGGATTTGTGAATACTCTTGGAAGCGGCGCTTGAGCATGTGGCTTACTAAAAAGCTAACCAACATGGATACGCCAAGGATGAGGATTTGGCCCATGCCGAAACCAGGAACAATCATGAAACCAGTTTGTGCAAGATCTGTAATTTCTAAATACATGATGTGTAGACTAAGTATCATCATCTCCCTCGCAACTGAAATTTCATTGGAATAATCGGCTAATTTTCTAAGCGATCATAGTGATTTCACCTGGATCGTGAGCGTGCGGCTGGCACCAGTTTGTGGATCGGTGACGGTGAGGGAGTGGGTTCCGACAGTTAGGTGGATGATTGGCTCGGGTTTGGCAGGCTCTACTTTTAAGGTGCCGGATCTCCATTGGGCGATGCCGGGTAGATTGGTGACAGGGCGGAGTTTTGAGGAACTAGAAGGGATTTCCGGGTCGAGGAGAAAAGTCGCGTTATTTTCTGGGCTGATGATGCGGAGCGGCTCGGTGGGCATTTGAGCGGGATTTAGCGCGAGCTCATTCATGCGGAAATTTTCCCGACTGTGGAACCACTCGGCGTAATGTGGCGGGAGAAATGCTTTTCCACCAGCCGCATAGTCAGCGGGAAAACTATCTGGTGGGATTTCATTTGCGGGAGCTAGGTCTTGGCGGACATGTGGATTTTTCCCATCAGGCGAAACGAGTTTCCCGGTGCGGCAATCAATGCTGATATCGACTAATCCATCTGGGCGGGAGAACCAGGAAGGAGGTGTTTCCC
This sequence comes from Akkermansiaceae bacterium, assembly GCA_012032235.1. GTDB lineage: Bacteria > Verrucomicrobiota > Verrucomicrobiia > Verrucomicrobiales > Akkermansiaceae > Luteolibacter. The sequence goes on from JAAURL010000009.1 coordinate 18,051, forward strand.
GGTGAGCGCGGACCATGGCACGATGAAAAATAGGTCCTGCGCCGGCGATGCCTGATAGGTTTTTCATCGGCTGTTGCTCGAAGTTTCCCGCCCACACGCCTACGGTGAATTCGGGCGTAAATCCGACGCACCAGTTATCGCGAAAATCCGATGAAGTCCCGGTTTTCACTGCACAGCGAAATGGTAAATCGAGAGGACCGCCGGGAGGGAAGGAGGGAGCGCGAGCCGTAGTATCTGACAGGATGTCGGAAATCAGATAGCAGCCAGTCGCATCTAGCACGGATTTCTCTGTTGTTTTTTCACCAAGGAATAAAACGGGTGGGAAGTGACGACCCATTCGGGCGAGAGTGGCGTAGGCATTGGTTAATTCTAACAAACGAACGGGAGCGTTCCCGATGGTTAGGCCTAGACCGTGAGCAGATGGATCCTCTCCCAACGTCGTAAAGCCTAACTTTTCCAATAATCGATGCAGTGGTTCTGGCCCGCCGATTTGATTGAGCTCACGCAGTGCGGGAACATTGAGGGAACAGGCCAGCGCGGTGCGCAGGGTGACTGGGCCGCGATAACTGCGATCATAATTTTCCGGGAGATCGAGACCCTGCGGCGTGCGAAATGGCGTGGGGATGTCATCCAGGATGGAAGAGGGAATGCGATGATTTTTCTCCATCGCTAGCAAATAAGTGAAAGGCTTGAGTGTCGATCCCGGTGAACGCGGGCTGAGTGCGCCATTGAGCTGGCCGCCACGCGGATCGTTCCAGTCAGCAGAGGAAACGAGAGCCAGAATTTCTCCCGTGGCATTATGAATCACGACGATTGCGGCGTGCCGGAGATTTGCGGCTTTCAGCTTCTCGGTTTCTTCGCGCACGATGATTTCCAGATCACGCTGTAGAGAGAGATCGAGGGTCGTCTTGATTTTTTCCGTTAAATTTTTCCCATGCGCGGCTAACCACGGTGCGGCTTGATTTTCTGAAAGTGGTCGTAGCGTGAGCGGCTCGCCGAGAGCAGATGAAATACGTGTAGCACTTAGATCGCCGATTTTGGCGAGTCGGTGGAGCACCACATCACGCCGTGCGATGGCGCGTTTTTGGTGCTTGGTTGGATTGAGCCGAGTTGGTGATTTTGGTAAGCCTGCGAGTAATGCACATTCTGCTAGGGAAAGATCGGGGAGAGGCTTTTGGAAATAAAATCGTGCGGCTTCTGCTGTGCCGATGCGGAGATTTCCGTAGTCGAGACGATTCAAATAGGCGGTTAGGATCTCCTGCTTCGACCACGTTATTTCAATGCGACGTGCGGCCAGCGCCTCGTAGAGCTTGGTGGAAAGGCCGCGCTTTGCAGGAGGAGAAGAAATTTTTACCAGCTGCTGTGTAATGGTAGAAGCTCCAGAAACCACACGCCGATTGATTAGGAAGTCCCTGCCAGCGCGGAGCGTTGCCAAGAAGTCGATGCCATGGTGTTTGAAGAAGCGCTTATCCTCAGCCGCCAGAGTGCAGGCAATGAAATCCGACGGAATCTGTTCAAATGAAATCGGCGTTGTGCGTGATGAATCCGGTAAAGTCAGATGTAAAATGGGGATGTCATTTCGATCTAACAAGGTTGGTGAGGAGGCTGGGTTTACTTGCAGGCCGCGGGCAGAGAAACGGCAAATGGCAGTGCAAACCAGCAGAGCAATCCCAGTAGCGTGCCGATGCCGATGCCGCGAATCCATCTCCGCTGCCATTTGCGTTTCAAGTTCAACGGAGTAACGATGCGCCGACTTCGGAGAAATTAAATGTAAAATTTGCGATTGGAAAGATCGAGGGATTTGGCTCGTATCGATGGCACATGAAAAAATCATTATTTCTCTTAAGCTTTGCCGCCGGATTTCTGCTCATGCCTGCACGGGCCGATGAGGAAACGCCCTTGGCGAAACAAATGAGCGCGATGAATGATGCTTACAAAGCATTTCGCAAGGAAACAGATCCAGTCAAAGGTGCCGCGTTAGCCCGGGAGGCCCAACAGTCCGCACTGCAAAGCGCTGCCGAAACACCGGAAATGCTCAAGGAGCTACCAGAAGGTCCAGAGAAAGCCAAGGCCATGGCTGAATATCGCAAAATGATGGGCAAGCTTTTCGTCTCTCTGTGCGATGTAGAAGTCGCCTTCCTCAATGGCAAAGTAGACGAAGTAGCAAAGATCGTAGAAGACTTAAAGGAGCAGAAAAAGTGGGTCACGAAAAGTTCATCAAAGAAGAGTAGAGTTCTTTGGGATTTCCCCAAAAAGTCGGCATGGAATCTCAAGTTAGATATTTCCAATATTCTTCCTTGCGCGATTGATTCATTCAAAGAACATTATTTCACTAAATACCCAGTATTTAGTGATCATTTGATTAAAACCCCATGAATTTTTTCCCAAAAATCCTTACTGTTGCCTTTTTACTATCAGGGAATGGGTCATTTGTGCAGGCCCAGTCAAAAAGTCCGAAGGATGAGCCAGCTTTCATTAAGCAGGCTGCTTACAAGATCGATAGCTTAGTCGCCGGGTGGTATAAGCAGAAAAATCTTCCCGTCCCCAAAACCACTGATGATTCAACCTACGCACGACGAATGTTCCTCGTGTCCATTGGGCGTATTCCTACTGCTGAGGAAGCCCTAAGTTTTATTGAAATTGACGATCCGGCCAAACGTGAAGCGCTCGTTGAATATACTCTAAACTCCAAGGGATATTCGAGTCACATGAGCAACTGGGCTTTCGATCTTCTTCGAATCACGGATCAGCGAGTGAATACGACTGCGACCAATGAGCCCTATCGGCACTGGGTCCGCACCGCGATGACGAATAACATGCCGTGGGACCAGTTCACGCGCAGCTTGATTACTTCTTCCGGTAACGGGTGGGATCAAAAAACCGCGGCGGTTGGCTACTATGTACGTGATCGTGGTATGCCTTTAGACAATCTCGGTAATTCGATGCGCATATTCCTCGGAACACGGATGGAATGCGCGCAATGTCATGACGATCCGTTTGGTTCCACAGCACGGCGCGATTTCTATGAACTCGCTGCTTTTACTCATGGTCAGAGAACCGACGGAGAAGAGAAGATGAGTAAAATCTGGGCTGGTGTTCTAAATGATGAAGGAATCAGTCGCGAAGAATTCCAGGCAGCGCAAGTCATGTGGGACAAAGCCTACGGCATGTCGTTAGCAGGCGGTGGCACAGGCCAAATCAATTTACCTGCTGACTATCAGTATCGTGATGCGAACCCGGGCGAGCTAGTCGCGGGACGCACTCCTTTCGGCAAAACAGTCCGCATGTCGGATGACAAAGCGAGCGGCGAAGGTCGCAAGAAGCTGGCCGAATGGATGATCGAAAGAACGGACAATAAATTTTCCTCCGTCATCGCTAACAGGATGTGGAAGCGGGTCATGGGCAAAGGGATTTATGAGCCCGTGGACGAAGCCATTCCTGCCGACAAGACCAATAATCCTGCGCTCATGACCTATCTTACGGAGCTCATGATTGAGCTAAATTATGATCTCCGTGCATTTCAACGTGTCTTGCTGCATACGCAGACCTTTCAGTTTGCAACGAACCCACTTCCATCCACCGTCGAGGGGGGAGATGATTTCCATGGACGGAAAATCGAGAGGCTTTCTTCCGAGCAGATTTGGGATTCCCTGATTACTCTTGCCGCTGGAGATCCAGATCAAAAAGCGCTCCGTCCCTTCGATGATCGCATCCATGCTGGCGGCAGACCTGTGCTAGTCGGGAAAAAAGGGATGACCCAACTCTCCAAAGAGGTGTTAGCTCTTAAATCAGAAGAAGAAGTTCGAGCCTACTTGGTGAATTTCACTAAAGAAATTAAGCAAACAAGCTCAGCTTCTGACGAAGGATCATCCTCAATGATGGGAATGAAAGCTGTTAGTTTTTACGATAAAAATGCTAAAGTCCGTGCGTCCGAGCTACCATCGCCTGCACCTCGTGATCACTTCCTCTATCTGTTTGGTGCATCTGACCGCCAAGTGATTGATGGATTTAGCCGTGAACCAAATGTAGGCCAAGTTCTTTCTTTGATGAATGGTTTTGTCCAATCCAATCTTGTCAATAATCCAAACGCACATCTCTACCAGTCACTCAAGGATGCTACTTCTGAAAAAGAAAAAATCCGGCGTCTTTACATTACGATCCTCAATCGCCCACCGACCGAGCAGGAGATGTCCTGGATGCTTGATGAGGTGAAACAATCGGGTGAAGGCGGCTACCGGAACATCGTTTCCGCTCTCGTGATGTCCTCCGAGTTCCTATTTCTACAATAACTTACGATTCGCCGATGAACCCATATCTGAAAGCTGATGAACTAACCCGCCGCCAGTTCCTATCGAACGCGGCAAAGACCTATCTTGGCGTCCATTTATTCCCCATGCTAGGCAGTAGTTTGGCGAGTGCCGCTCCCACAGAAACTGCCGCTAAAGGAGGAACCGCCAAAAACGTCATCTACCTCTTTATGAATGGCGGAATGAGCCATGTGGATACCTTTGACCCAAAGCCAAAAAAGAAGGATGTCATGGGAAAAACTGAGGCGATTCCCTCGAAGGTCGATGACCTGATGGTCGGGCACTATCTTCCAAAAACGGCAGCCGTTATGGATCAAGTCTGTGTGATCAATTCGATGAATTCCACCCAAGGAGCCCATGAGGAAGGATCGTATATCATGCACACCAGCTACCCGATGCGTGGCACCATCCAGCACCCATCTCTCGGTTCTTGGGTGATGAAGTTAGGTGGGCGTATTCACTCAGAACTTCCAGGTTTTGTCGCAGTTGACAGTTCAGCGGAAGGAACGAGCGGTGGATTCATGGGAGCGAAATACTCGGCAGCCCTGATCGGCAGCCCTACTGCGGGTCTTCAAGACTCGACACGCGCTTCCGGGGTTTCTCCTGAAGACTTTGAGCGCCGTTTATCCCTAGCGGATAAATTAAATCGAGATTTCCACGGGAAGTATGCGAATGCCGATGTGAAAGCCTATGAAGAGCTCTACCGGGAGGCCATCGCTTTGATGAATTCTAAAGATCTGAAAGTCTTCGATATCGGTCAGGAATCTCCCGCGACTCGTGAGTTATACGGTTCAGGACGTTTCGCCCAAGGCTGCCTACTCGCCAGGCGCTTAGTGGAAAATGGTGTGAAGTTTGTTGAGGTGCAATTAGGTGGCTGGGACACCCATTATGATAATTTCGCTGGAGTTGAAGGGCGCTGTAAAGAGTTCGATCAAGCCTATGCCGCGCTGATCACAGATCTTGCCAAAAGCGGTAAGCTGAAGGATACGCTGGTCGTCGTAGCCACAGAATTTGGCCGCTCCCCTGAAATTCAAGCAAATCACAGAGACGGACGTGACCACCACCCGGGAGCATTTTCTTGTCTCCTGGCAGGCGGTGGAATCAAAGGCGGAATCAAGCACGGTTTAACTGATGCTTCCGGGAACAAAGTCAAGGAGGGGCTAGTTAGCGTCCAAGACTTTAATGCGACTATTGCTTACGCGCTCGGCTTGCCAACCGATCTTGTCATCATGTCGCCGTCCAAACGGCCCTTCCAAATCGCCGACAAAGGCAAGCCAGTGACGACGATCTTTGTTTGATATTTTAGTAGCCAAAATTCGTGCGCGTCATCCAAAAGAGCGCAAGGAGACTTTCCAGAGAGCTCCTTGCCAGTGGGCTTGTCTAGGCGGAAGCTTTATGCGCATCTAACAAACCAGCGGCGTAAGCTCGGAAAACGCGGGAGATATCATCACGGACGCGGCGGAAGACCACCATTTGATCCTCCTCGGTGCCAGTCGCGTGGGCTGGGTCATCAAAGCCCCAGTGATGGCGGCTCATCTGGCCGGGAAACATCGGGCACGCTTGATCCGCATTTCCACAAACGGTGATGACCGTGGAAACTTCGTCTGTTAGGAATTGATCCATGTGCTTGGAGTGATGTCCGCTGATATCGATACCGATTTCAGCCATTGCTTTGATGGAAAGTGGATGGACGTAACCGGAAGGATTCGAGCCAGCACTGGCCACGCGAAAATTTTCGTTAAGTGCAGCACGCAGGATGCCTTCAGCAAGGTGGGAGCGGCAGCTATTGCCAGTACAGAGGATGAGGATGGTGGGTGGTTTCATAGGAAGTTGAGAGATTAATTTTCGGGTGGAGGCGATACTTTATCGTCGATCAGGCGCTTCAACGCGGGGACGAAACGGTGGTAGAAAAAGCCAAGAACGACGAGCGCGACTCCTAAAATCATGAAGGATAAAATCCGCATCACTGTGGAGAAATCCCAGACATCCATGGCGAATAATTTCAACAAGGCCAAGGCAAGGAGCACGAAGCCTGATTGGCGGGAAACGATGCGATCCATCACAAGACCCAGCAGGACGAGCGCAAAGCCTAGCACGGTCCATAAAATGGTGATCCCTTTCCATCCCATCTGCTCCACGACGAAGTGCGTGCTCCATACCGCCAAGATTAGGCAAGCCAGCCAAGATAGAATCTTGTGGAGATCTTCCATTTGAGAATTCTGAGCAAGCTTCGGCGGCTTGATTGCGGTGAAACCCATCACGGCCACCAGAGCGATTCCTTCCCATCTGTGGTGATGAAATATGGATGAGTTCCCTTCGATTAGGACGAAACCGAATGCCGCGAGAGAAACGACTAACCAGCCCCATCCTTCGACCGGAGCGATCTGATTTCGTTTCCAAGCCCAGAAAAAAATCGCGCCAGCCGATAGCGCCATGACATCGATAAATCCTTCTGGGAAAGCGATGAAAACCGCTGCCGCTCCGCCAGCTACAATCATTCCACGGGGGAAATCAAAAGTGGCTGCAAAAAATTTGTCATCATCTCGCACCCCAGCAAATGCTAAAACTTTCCCAGCCAGCGCGACTAAGATTGCCGAAAGCACACCGCTCCAAACTGGGAATTTCGCGGACAATGGGGAGCTCCCAGAAAACAATAAGGTCACGACGATGGCTCCGGTGCTCACCGCGAAAAAATATTCAGCTCCTTTGCGGAAACGGAAAAATGCGAGCGCCAGAATCAACGATTCTCCCGCCAGAGCGAGAGTGAGATGATAGCCATCCAGTTTAAGAACCAGCGCCAAGCTCAATGCTGCCAATCCCTGAAGCACATTGGATGCCGCCGCCGTGTCTTCCCGTTTCCGCCCTAGGATTCCTAACAGAATTAAGGCGCTCCCGAAAACGGAGGGGACTTGCCAGAAGTTTTCATCTCCATGCACCTTCAGCCAGATGAGAGAGAAAATCAGAAAAAATAGTCCGTTATTTGCGACTGTAAAAATCGTTCTCCCGCGTTCGCCGAGAGACTCCCGAAAGCGCCCGAGCATCCCAGGGATTGCGAAAATCGCCCAGCTCGCCGGTAAAAACCACAGCGTCGCACGGGCATCGCCATGGGCATTTCCCGCAGCGCCCAAAAGCTGCCAACCTGCAAATGCGCCATACGTTCCTAACAAAGACGCAATGCCCGGCGCTCCCCAGCCCGGCTGCAGCATGAGTAAAATCCCCACGCCAGAGAGCACTAAATTCGACGTCGCAGAGAGCCAACCCAACGGCTGAATCATCGTGGCATAAGACGCTAACAAAATCCCCATCGTAGCTATCGCGCGAGATTGCCGGAACCAGGAAACTGCAGCGATCACGCCAGCCGCGCCTAACAAAAGTAATGCGGCGGCCACTGGGGTTTCAACGACTTTTAGCCGAGGCGCATGATGTGCCGCGTAAGTGCAGTAGTAGAAAAAAGCGAGTCCACCAGCCAAGATGACTTCGCCGTAATTCTTGAGCGTTTCCTTTCTGGCTAACCATACGCCAGTTCCACTGATGAGGAACGCGCCAAGATACAAGCCTGCCAAACGGGCCGCCGCGGGCAAGGTGTTAACCCAGTTTTTATAAGCCCAGTTTGCTCCCAACACCAAACCCGTGATGAGCAATGCAATCCCGATCCGCACCAACCATACCCGGCCGAGTTCTTGCTCAAACGAAGACTCCGGCGCGATCTCCTTCGGCAAAGGTGGCGGCTTGCGCTGCGGTGCTAACGGAATCGGGATTTCTGGCACGATCTCTCCCGAGAGAATCAACTTTTCCTCCGGCAATGGCAGGGGTGTTTTCACTTCCTCAAATGCCACGACAGGCTTTCCCACCGCGATCTGCTGCTCAAGGAGGAGTAGATCCTTTTTCAAATCCTCCATCACCATCAGATGCCGCGCCTCCGCCTGATCGATACGCTCCCGCAGTCGATTCACCTTTGTGAGCCATTCATGTTGGGGGGAGGAATCCATCATTCATTAAGCTATCGAAGCTTTTGTTTCTCTGGGAAGCAGTAAATTCATCGCTCTTCATCCGCGGTTCAATCTTTTCTCACCGCGCTACAAAGTGGGATCGCGATGAGTGCTCCTAGGATGGTGGCCACTGGATAAAGCCAGAGATGTTGGAAATTTCCACTCACGATGGCGGGAGCGAGAGAGCGGGCGGGATTCATCGATGCACCGCAGATCGGACCCGCGAACATCGCTTCTAGGCAGACTGTCGCGCCGATGGCGATGGCGGCGGTGATGCCTTTTTCCTTCTCTCCTGTGGAGACGCTGAGAATGACCAGCATGAGCATGGCTGTTAGAATTATTTCTAACAAAAAGCTTTGTGAAACGCTGCCGCTAGGAAGTGTCGCGCCGAGTGTGGCGTGACTGGGAAAGAGAGATTTCAAAAGTCCACTAGCTGCGAATGCGCCGCAGAGTTGCGCGAAAATGTAGCCGGGAACATCTCGCCATGAAAAGCGTTTCGCCACAGCTAAGGCGATGGTCACCGCGGGATTCATTTGTGCGCCACTAACGTCACCGAAGGTATAAATCATCGCCATCACAATGAGGCCGAAAACCAATGCGACACCGACATGAGTGATTGCTCCGCCACTGACGTGATTGATGACAATGGCTCCTGTTCCTGCGAAAACTAACGCGAAGGTGCCGAGAAATTCTGCGAGTAAGCGTCTCATGATTTTTTTTAGCAGCCACCGGGACCGCAGCAGGGAGTTTTTCCGCCGATTCCTGGCAGGCGGAAGGACGGTAAGCCACAAAGTTCCGGCGCGAGGCACTCGGTATGTTTGTTTTCCAATTTCAGAATCACGGCATCATCGGATAAAGTGTGATCTGCAATGGTATATTGGGAAATCACGCGGTCTTCGTATTCGATTTCTACGGGCACGGATCCGTCGGGTAAAATGGACGCGGCTTTGTCGAGAATTGCTGCCATTTTCCCAGTCTCGATGCGGTGATCATAGTCATCTCCCACCCAGATTTGGAGTTGGCAGGTCGTCTTGTCTCGCAGCTTGCCGCCGCAATCGATAAACGTTTTTTCCAGTCGTCCCACTTCAGTGACATGAAAGGAAACTGGCACCGATTTTCCGTCTGGTAGTTGGATGCGGAAATGACGATCTGCGTGATCATGGAGGAGAGATTTTAATTCGGATAGATTCATCGTTTTGCGAGTTGTCTGGGTCCAGGGCAGCAGCTGGCCTCGCGTTTGGCCAGTCTGGCCAAAGAGCGGGCGGCGTCTTTCTGTGTGAGCGCTACTTCGGTATCAGCGAAAAATTTATCCAAAGTATGAATGAGCTTACGGTAGCGTTTTTCGATTCGGAAGTAGGTCCACTTTTCGCACTTCTCGCTTTCTAATAAACCGGCTTTCCGAATCACTTGCACATGGCTAGAAACAGATGATTGCGGCATTTCTAAAATGTCTGCGAGTTCACAAACGCAAAGTGCTTGATCCTGCACGAGTCGGACGATTCGCCACCGTGTCGAATCAGCGAGAGCTTTGGAAAATGTAATGATGTTCTCCGTCACGGAATTTAACGTGACGAAATTTTTCGTTGTGTCAAGTGCCGGACTTATATAATTCGGCATTGATATGTGATTCTATATGCATATGAATTTCCAACATACCAATCCCCGTCACAATGAACCGCCAAAAACCAACACGAAGTTTGCTGCTGTTGGTTTTGTTTGTTTGTTTGTTGGTAAGTTCTTGGTTTTTTTTCAGGGAGAATCATTCGGTTCATTCTCTAAATCTCAGATCAGAGATCCCGCCGTCGAAAAGTGTTGAAAGAGCGCCCACATCAAATGCCTCTGTCGTCTCCAGAGGAGCATCTCTCCCTACTGAATCTGTGAAACTAAGTGGTTACCAGACAGAGTTAAGGAAGCCTCCTCTCGTATTTACGCCGCTGGTTTTCCTCATTGATTCCGTGAAAGCAGAAGAATTCAGCGTCGAAGAAGATGCGATCATCTACGAAATCCAACAATCGTTCACGGCGCAAATGGCAAGTTGCTCGGATCAAGATCCAGCCAGTGTAGAATATCGGAAATGTTGGAGTAAGGCGCAGAGAACTGCCGATAATCTCCTTCGGCTAAGACTTGGGGCGACTGGCTTTAATCGCTTTAATTCATTGGCTGCTGAGCAAATCGAAAAAGAGAAATCTGCTGAGCAAAGATAGGTTTATGCGAATCATTCCAATGTGATGAAATGTTACAACTTCGTCACCGCGATGCTTTATCGGGGGGCTTTACCAATTTTTTTGTGACACTTTAGTCACATGAGTTCCCTTGAGCGGGTGGTATTTTCGGGCTGGTATTGCGCGGCAAATCAAGTTTTAGGCCATTCCGCATGTTTCGCTTCCACTCATCCATAAGCAAATTAACTCATTTCGGTTGTAAATCTGCCGCCTTGATATGCTTATACTTGGGTGTTGCCTCGCCGGTTTTGTCCGCTCAAGAAATTACGAGTTTTTACATTCGTGAGTATCGGGTTGAAGGCGCGAAGCGGTTGAAGAAGTTAGAAGTCGAAGAAGCGGTGTATCCGTTTCTAGGCCCCGGGAGAACTCCCGCTGATGTCGAACAGGCAAGGGCGGCTCTGGAAAAAGTCTATCATGACAAAGGCTTTCAAACCGTCTCGATAGGAGTTCCGCAACAAGATCCAAGGTGGGGAGTGATTCGGTTAGAGGTTCTAGAAAACAAGGTCGGACGCTTGCGGGTGAATGGGGCTCGATTTTTCCTGCCCAGTCGAATCAAACGCGAGGCTCCGTCCATGGCGGAGGGCGCGACTCCTGACATGAATCAGGTGAAGAAAGAAATCATCGGGTTGAATCGCCTAACAGATCGCCGAGTCACGCCGGAGCTGCGCGCTGGAGCCGAGGCTGGAACTGTAGATATTGATCTGAATGTGGAAGATGAGAGGCCATTGCACGGCTCTCTGGAGCTCAATAATCGTAACAGTGCGGACACTACGGGTCTGCGATTAAATGGCTCTATCAGTTATGGGAATCTATTTCAGCTGGGTCATACGGGTGGGCTGAGTTTTCAAGTCGCACCGCAAGATCCGGATGATGCCCTGGTATTTTCGGGCTATTATTTGGCGCGGGTCTCAGACGGAATGAGTCTAATTTTTCAAGGCTCAAAGCAGGAT
>JAAURL010000010.1 GCA_012032235.1 Akkermansiaceae bacterium
GACGCAAGCGACTGGCTGAGACTCGGCCTCAGCGGGAGAGACGCCCTTTCGTCTTTCTTTCACCTTGGCGAACTCCACGATGAGGATCGCATTTTTACAGGCTAGGCCGACTAACACAATCAAGCCGATCTGGGTGAAAACATTGTTATCCATGTCTTCGATCCATACACCTAACAGTGCGCTGAGAATCGTGAGCGGGACGATGAGAATGATGGCCAGCGGCATGCGCAAGCTTTCGTATTGTGCTGCTAGAACAAAGAAGACGAGCAGGATGCAGAGAGGGAAAACCCAGACGGCGGTGTTGCCAGCGATTTCCTTCTGGAGCACTAGATCTGTCCACTCCATGGCCATGCCTTTGGGCAATCCTGCGGCGACTTCTTTCATCGCTTGTTCCGCTTGGCCACTGCTGTAACCCGGAGCTGGACCGCCATTGATCTCGGCAGCTGGATATCCATTGTAGCGCATCACTCGGTCGGGCCCGTAGGTTTCGCTGATTTTTAAAAGTGAGCCTAACGGAACGATCTCCCCCGTGGCGTTTCTCGTCTTGAGGCGGGAAATGTCATCGGCGTGGTCCCGGAAAGATTCATCCGCTTGGGCGACGACCTGATAGGTGCGACCGAATCGGTTGAAATCATTCACATAAACTGAGCCGAGATACGCCTGCATTGTTTCATGCAGATTGGCGAGCGGCACTCCTTGGAGTTTGGCTTTTTCACGATCCACATCTGCCTGGATCTGCGGGACGTTTACGGTGAAGCTGGAGAAACTCCCTGCGATTTCCTTGCGCTGACTGGCTTGGCCGATGGCCTGCCAAGTGGCGTTGTAGAGAGCATCGTAGCCTTGGTCTGCGCGATCTTCGACGTAGAGTTTGAAGCCACCAATGGTTCCTAATCCCTGCACGGGTGGCGGTGGAAAAATGGCGACGATGGATTCTTGGATCGCGCCGAAACGTTGCTGTAGCTCGCCTGCGATGGCGAGGCCGCTTTGATCCGGGCGTTTGCGGTGCTCAAAGTCTTTCAGGGAAACGAAGACGATGCCGCTGTTAGGGCTATTAGAAAATCCGTTGATGCTCAGGCCCGGAAAAGCGATGCTGCTTTCTACATCCGGATGGCTGAGGGCGATGTCTGACATTTTCCGGATGACGGCATCGGTGCGATCCAGCGTGGCGGCATCTGGTAACTGGGCGAAGGCGACGAGGTATTGTTTATCCTGCACAGGGACGAAACCCGTGGGGACATGATTGAAGAGTTTTCCTGTTAGAATCAACATCCCGGCATAGAGAAGTAATGCGATGAAACTAAAGCGGATCACTCGCCGGACGGCGCTGGCGTAGGCGTTAGACGACCATTCAAAAAAGCGATTGAAGGGACGGAAAAACCAGCCCAAAAGCTTGTCGATGATGCGAGTGAGGATATCGGGTTTGCTCTTGTGGTCGCGGAGGAGAAGCGCGCTGAGGGCAGGGGAGAGAGTCAGAGAATTGAACGCGCTGATCACGGTGCTAATCGCGATGGTGACGGCGAACTGCTTGTAAAACTGGCCTGTTAGCCCGGTGATGAAGGCGGTGGGCAGGAAGACGGCGCAGAGTACCAGTGCGGTGGCAATGATGGGACCGGTGACTTCGTTCATTGCCTTGCGGGTCGCTTCTAGCGGGGAGAGCCCGTCGGAAATGTTTCGCTCCACGTTTTCCACCACCACGATAGCATCGTCCACGACGATCCCGATGGCGAGCACCAGTCCGAAAAGGGAGAGCGCATTGATCGAAAAACCGAGCATGTGCATGACCGCGAATGTCCCGATGAGGGAAACGGGAACCGCGATGAGCGGGATGATCGAAGCACGCCAAGTTTGCAGGAAAAGGAGGACGACCAATACGACTAACAAGACGGCTTCTAACAGTGTGTAAATGACAGCGTCGATGCTCTTACTCACGAAAACTGTGGGATCATACACGACGCTGAAATCGAGCCCTTCTGGAAAGTTTTGTTTGAGCTCTGCCATCTTGGCGCGGACATCTTTAGAGAGCTGGAGAGCATTGCTCCCGGGAGATTGGAAGATCGGGAGAGCGACGGCACTTTTATTATTCAGCAAGGAGCGCAGGCTGTTGAATGACGATGCAAGTTCGATGCGAGCGACGTCTTTGAGCAAGGTGCGTTCACCATTTTCACCCACCCGGACGATGATTTTTGAAAACTCCTCCTCGGTGACGAGGCGGCCTTGGGTGTTGATTTGCAGCTCTAGATCGACAGGATTGCTGAGTGGTTGCTGGCCCACGGCACCGGCGGCGACTTGGACGTTTTGCTCCCGAATGGCGGCGATGACATCGGTCGCAGTTAGGCCACGAGCTGCAATTTTCTCGGGGTTTAGCCAGACACGCATGGCGTAGTCACCGGAGCCGAAAATTTGAACGTCGCCCACGCCATTGAGACGGGCTAACACGTCCTTCACTTGGAGTGTCGCGTAGTTCCTAACATAAATATCATCGTAGCGGCCATCGGGAGAAAAAAGGTGAACCACCATCGTGAGATCGGGCGATGACTTGAGTGTGGTGACACCCAGGCGGCGCACTTCTTCGGGGAGCTTAGGCAGAATTTGTGAAACGCGATTCTGAACTAGCACCTGCGCCTTGTCGGGATCTGTGCCGAGCTTGAAGGTGATAGTCAGTGTCATCACACCATCTGCGGTGGATTGGGAAAACATGGAGAGCGCGTTTTCCACGCCGTTGATTCCTTGCTCTAAAGGAGCAGCGACAGTTTCCCCGATGGTCTTCGGATTTGCTCCCGGATACTGGGCGCGGACGACGACGGTGGGCGGGACCACTTCCGGGTATTCGCTCACAGGGAGCTGAAACAGCGAGATGAGTCCGGCCAGGAAAATCACCAGCGAGAGCACGGCGGCGAAGATCGGCCGCTTGATGAAAAAATGGGAGAAGTTCATAAAGATTTTGGAGAGGGAAATGGCTTAACGAGCGGCTTCTTCCTTCGCGAATTCTGGAGCGACGATTGCTCCCGGACGCACACGCTGGAGACCCGCGACGATGATCGTTTCATTTCCTGTTAGGCCACTGAGAATCACGCGTTTCCCCTCTACCGTGCGGCCGAGTTTGACGGGACTGTAATTGACTTTGTTTTCCTGATTCACGGTGAGCACGAATTTCTGGCTTTGGTCTGTGCCGATGGCGGATTCTGCGACGAGGATGACTGGCTTTTCATCGCTGAGTGGAACTTCCACGCGGGCGAAGAGCCCTGGAGTGAGACGCCCATCGAGATTTGGCACAGTGGCGCGGAGGAGAATGCTCCCGCTGTTAGAATTGATGCGATTGTCGAGAGACTCGATGGCACCGGCGATGGGAGTGGAGCCATCGTCTAGCTGAATCTTTACCGTTTGCGGACCGGTTTTCCCCCTGAGATATTGCTGGAGGCGGAGGTAGCTCGGCTCATCAAGATCCGTGTAGACATGCATCTCGCTGGAGGCGATGGTGGTGAGGAGAGTTCCGGGCCCCGAAATGAAATTGCCTTCAGTCAGTAATGCGCGACTGATACGACCGGAAATGGGAGCGCGAACGGTGGCTTGCTCGAGATCCAGTTCTGCTAGATTGCGCGCAGAGATGGCGGCGAGGTGCGCGGCTTCTGCGATTTCCTTGCTGGCAACACGGCTCTCGTTGACTTCTTTTGCAATCGCATTTGCCGCAGTGAGAGATTTGATCCGCGCTGCATCCTGTGTGGCGAATTGAAGGGCGGCTTCGGTGCGGATCACTTCCGCTTTTGCGGCACTCAATACGGCTTCATACCAGCGGGGATCTATTTTAAAGAGAATGTCTCCCTTGTTGACGAGCTGACCGGATTTGAAAGCGATGCTCTCGATGTGACCCATCACGCGGGGGCGGATCTCAGTCCATTGGGCAGGCTCGATCCTGCCGGTAAAAGTTTCTGTATCTATTAGATTCTGAGTCGTCACTTTTGTCACCGTTACGGCGGGCGGCGGTGGCGATGCTGCAGCTTCTGGTTGGGAGCGTTTGCAAGAAAAGGATGCTGTGGCGAGGAGGCTTAGCACGAGGAAAGGAATCGATTTCATAGGGATGAAGATGATTAGTTTGGTTTATTAAATTGTTACTTGGTGGAAGCATTGGCTGCGGTCCAGCCACCGCCGAGAGCACGAATGAGAGCCACATTGGCGCGGAGTTGGGCGGTGCGGGCGCGGACTGCGCTGCGAGACGCGTTCAGGTGGGAGCGTTCTAAAACGAGGTATTGGAAGACATCCATATTGCCAGCTTCGTAGCGCTTCATGCTGAGAGCGGACGCCTTGCCAGCAGCGGTGGCGGAGCGAGTGGTGAGTTCGCTTTGTTTCGCCGTCCAATGGACTTTCCCCAGCGCGGTTTCTGCATCGGCTTGAGCTGCTAGAATTTGTTGGCGCTGGAGCTGGATGGTTTCCCTGAAGTTTGCCTGAGCTTCATCTAGCTTCGCCTTGCGTTTGCCGTGATCGATCAGGGGAAATGTGATCCTGAGACCGATGTTGCCTTCTCGGGCGTTGCTTCGATCCAGATTTCCTACTCGATCTGCCGTGACGCCGACTCCCGCTTCCAGGTTGAGCCGTGGATACCATCGGATTTTGCGACGCCGACGGCAGAGTAGGCGGCCTCCATCCTGCGTTCTGCCACGGCGACATCTGGACGGCGGCGCAGGAGTTCATGCGGGAAAAGGGTGGGCACTTTGGGTGGATCAGGGAGCTTTGCGGTGGAGGCGATTTTGAAGCTGCTTGCATCCCGGCCCGCTGCGAGTGCGATGGTTGTTTTCAATTTCCATGCGGAGTGCTGCTAGGGATGCGATCTCGGCTTCACCGGTGGCGAGATCTGCGCGGACTTGTTCTAGCTCCAGCTCGGATTGATTTCCTAACTGGGTGCGGATTTTAGTGAGATCCTCTGCAATCTGGAGGTATCGGTTGATTTCTTTTACCGCGGTCATTTCGCCCTCGACGCCACGTAGCGCGAGGTAGGCATCGGCGATTTCCGCACGGACGCCCAGGCGCAAGGCATCGACCGTCGCCTGATCGGCTAGCATGTTGGCGCGTGCTGCTGCGACGTTGCTGCGCAGGCGGCCCCAGAGATCGATTTCGTAGGAGGCGCTGAGCCCTACGGTCCATTCATTTGCTTGGCGGTTAGGAAAATTGTTGGCGACTGCCCCGCTGAATTGGTCGCGGTTGTAGCCTGCGGTGGTATTGATTGTGGGAAAATAAGTGCTTTGTACAGAACTCAATCGAGCTCGTGCTTGCTCCACACGCTGGATGGCAGCGGCTAGATTGGGAGTGGAAAGGTCCACGGTATTAACCAGATCGCGGAGTTGCTTGTCCTGAAAGAGCATCAGCCAATCGCTGTGGCTCGCGTTTGAGGAGTTACGATTCTGCTCACCCGGAGCTTTCCACTTTGGCGCTTGGGCGTGGATGGGAGTCCAAATCGATAGGCTGATGAGAATTGAGAGTTGTAAAAATTTCATCGAGAAAAGGGAGATGGTTTGGTTTAAAATAGACCAGTCGTCTTTATCATAAGAAAAAATTAAGGAGCCAGGTAAGACATGATAAATGAGATGGTGGAGCGTCCAGGTTGTCCGGAGCGGCAAACGGAGGCCCGCATATAAGATCCTAGCCATAGATCGTTGATGATGCCAGCGGCGATCATTGGATCGAGATCGGGTTTGATCGATCCCTGAGCCTGACCTTCTTTGATCACAGTTTTGAAGATTTCCAGAACTTCACGAAAGTATTTCACCTGCTCATCTCGCATGTCTTGACTTAAGGGCGTGACTTCAGTCATCAGCTTGACGATCAGGCAAACGGGGCCACAATCCTTTTCAATAAAGTGAGTTAGCCCAGCTTCGAGGAAGGTGATGATACGCTCTCGGGCGTTAGGAAGCGTTTCAATTTTGGCGAACCACTGGCGCTTGTAGGCCAAGCTGTCAGCGGCGTAGTGTCTAATCAGTTCCACACCGAACTGCTCCTTGGACGAGAACCAATGGTAAAAAGAACCCTTCGGCACGCCCACGGATTTGAGAATTTCATTCAACCCCACACCGTTGAAACCTTTCTCCAACATGATTTGCTCTGCAGCATCGAGGATGCGAGCTTTCGTATCGTTCGTTGAATGAGTTGCGAGCGTTTGCATTGAGTTGAAAGATGAATAGACCAGTCGTCTATAATGGCAAGCAGTTTTTTTGATTACTTGTGATATTTCAGCCGATCTGCGATTTACGTTTTCAGAAAAACCGATTGGGGAGAGTAGGACGCTCGCAGTTTTTCAGTGTTATCATCATTCCATGGATGGCGACATCCATAATGGACGCGTAATCAGGGCACCTACAGTTGAAAATTCCTGATAGTTAAGGCTCGCACGAAACAAACGTTTGAATGATGAGGGCCAGATGGCCACTACACCAAGCTCCCAAACACATACTGCACAAACCACTATCGACTTGCATCGCGGACTCCCTGAGGGTCTGGAAATGTTTGACGTCATCGAAGATCCGCGAACCGGTAATGCCACTCGCCATCCTTTTGGCTCTATTCTTTTTATTGCTCTCTGTGCGCTGCTTTGCGGCATGAATACGTGTGAAGATTTTGCTAGATTTGCTAAAGCGCGGGAAGATTGGCTCAAAAAATGGATCTCTCTACCGAACGGGATTCCTTGCCCTAACACATTCTTGAGAGTCTTTGCAGCCATCAATCCTGTTAGTTTTTCAGCATGCCTTGTAGAGTTCGTCACACACATTTCTCTTGATCTAAAAGGAAAACTCGTCGCCATCGACGGCAAAACAATACGCGGAAGCCGCAATGCAGATGAAAGCACGGTCCAAATCCTAAGTGCTTGGGCTTGCCATAACGACATCACTCTTTCCCAGCTCGCGGTGGATCAAAAAAGCAATGAAATCACTGCCGTGCCGAAATTATTACGTCAGCTCAATCTCAAAGGAGCCATCGTAAGCCCCCGAATCAAAAAAGAGTTTGATGATGAAAAAGGTCGATTCAATACCGCATCACTCTCGATAAAAAGCGTTGGCAGATCGCAGATTGTGGTGCGGTAAACAGATCTGCTGGCGATGAGGTTTCTTCGACTTTTCCTGCGGCGATGAAGGCGACTTGATCAGCTACAGCACGGGCGAATCCCATCTCATGGGTGCTTAAATGATGTCTTGTCCAGACTCGGCCAGTTCTTGAATGAGATCTAACACTTCAGCGGTCATCTCTGGATCGAGCGCGGAGGTTGGTTCATCCAGAAATAAAATTTCAGGCTGATGGGCGACGGCGCGTGCGATGCCGACGCGCTGTTGTTGTCCGCCCGAGAGTTGTGCGGGTAATTTTCCTGCATGATCTAACAACCCGAACCGCTTGAGTGCTAGCTCGGCGATGGATTGAGCTTCGGCAGGAGAATGGGAATGCACTTTTTCTAGCGGCAGTGAAATATTTCTCAGTGCTGTTAGGTGAGGAAACAGATTGAATTGCTGGAAGAGAAATCCATTTTTCTGGCGGTAGCTTTGTAGTGATTCTGGATGGGTTAGGAGCGGACGTCCGTTGATTTCGACTTTTCCTGAATCTGGGATTTCTAGCCCACCCAGAACCCGTAACAAAGTGCTTTTCCCGCCACCGGATGGGCCGATCAAGACCAACACGCGCGCTGATTTGACGGACAGCGAAAGCCCATCGAGCGCTTGTGTCTTTCCGTAGCATTTGGTTAATCCGGCGACTTCAAGTTTCATGGCGGAAGCGTTTTTCTAACCAATGTGCTAACCACGCGACGGGTAGAGTGAGAATTAAATAACCGATTGCCAATGGCACATAACCTTCAAGACCGGCGTAGGAACGTGAGATGAAGTTTTTTGTGTTATAGAAATACTCCGTCACGCCGATGACGTTGAGCAGAGATGAATCTTTAATGAGCGAAACAAATAAACCTGCCATCGCTGGCAGGACGCGCCGCAGTGCTTGAGGGAAAATCACGTAGCGATAAACTTGAAATGAACTGAAGCCAACAGCTCTCGCGGATTCCCACTGGGTGCGGGGAATGCTCTCGACTCCGCCGCGTAGAATTTCTCCCAGATAGGCGCCTTCGAAAATGGATAACAGTATAATGCCAATGATGAGCTTATCATCGAGTCCATATCCTCCCAGCGGGCGTGACATCAACGGTGCAAAAATCACAAAGTAGCCGAAGAGCAAATGCACTAGCAATGGAGTATCTCTAACAAATTCGAGAATCCCTCGGCATGTCCAGCGGACAACAACAAGCTGCGAACGCTGCCCTAACATAAATAATAACCCAAAGACAATACTGCCGAATAACGCAGCTACCGAAATCCCTAAAGTCATCAACCAACCACGCCAAAGCGTTTCGCGATATTCCCAGGCCTTTGTCCAATCCGTCTGCATGCCTAGCACCGCAAAGACGGAAGTGCAGAGCCAACAAAATCCTAACACTAGCAATATGCCGACGATGACATTGGCAAGCAGCTGGCGACGTGTCATGATGTTAGATTTATCTCAAGATGAATGGAATACCTACGCTTTCGAGAAATTTTTTCTCATCCTTCAAGTATTGCTCTCCTAATTTCTCAAAGCCATTTTGTTTCCGGAAATCATCAAGGAAGGCGTTCACCTTGCCGAGTAATTCCGTATTTCCCTTTGCAATGCCGATGGCCCAAGACTCTTCTACAAATGGTTTCAAAAGTCCGCGTGTCGTTGCTTTGTTTTCCTCCGCATATTTATAAATGCTGAGTTGATCGTAAATGAATGCATCGGCACGACCTTGCGCGACTTCTAACACACACGCGGCTTGGTCCTCGAAGACCACTCGGCCTGCCTGTGGAATCTGGTTGATTGCCCAGATTTCCCCAGTCGTTCCTGTTTTTGCCGTGATCTTTCGGCCTGGTTTTTTTAAATCTTCGATCGACTGAATGTCTGAGTTTTTCCCAACCAAAAGCGCCAGACCGGTAAATGCATAGGGATTGGAAAAGTCAATCGATTGCCGTCGTTCATCCGTTGCGGTCATCGAAGAAAGAATGATGTCGATATTGCCCGTTTTGAGAGCTGGGATGAGCCCGGAGAATTCCATCGGCACGATTTTGAGCTTCCGCCCAAGTTGAATCGCGAGAGCTTCCGCCATCCTCACTCCGACACCGTCTGGATTTCCGGCTTTATCCTGCATTTCAAAAGGCGGATAGCTGAGGTCCATGCCGACGCGGAGAACATCACCCGCTGACGAATTGCTGGGCTTTTTACTACAGCCACTGGCGACGACACAGGCAACAAGCACTAGGAAATGGCGACGATCTAACATGGCCGATATGATATGCAGCAATCGAACGCGGTAAAGTAGGCATTGTGCTATGGGATGAAACTTTCCGGATTGTTAAACGAAGGTTAAAATCAGATGAGGTCCTCGCAGAGTTGTGAGTCTGCGAGCAGAGACTTTTCCCGTGCATTCTGCGGGAGCCTTGCCAAGTTCACGGCATGCGAATCGCTCCTAAGCCAGATAGCGCGCTCCTGATCGTGGGGCATGGCTCTACCGAAAATCCGGATTCATCGACGCCTTACTTTGAACACGCGGATGAAATCCGCAGCCGCGGCCTTTTCGCAGAGGTGCATTGTTGTTTTTGGAAGGAGGAGCCATCGATGCGGGAGGCATTTTACATGATTGATGCGGAGGAGGTCTATGTCGTGCCGGATTTCATCAGTGAAGGTTATTTCACCCAGGATGTCATTCCACGGGAACTGCAGCTCACTGGGCCGACGACCGAGGTGCGGGGAAAAAAATTCCACTATTGCCTGCCCGTGGGCGTGCATCATTCGATGACGGATTTGATTTTGAAGCGTGCCAGGGAAGTCGCTCCGGGGATCGATCCTGCCACGACGACGCTGATCATCACGGGTCACGGGACAGGGCTAAACCAAAATTCCACGAAGGCGATTCGCGACCAAGTCGATCTGATCGCTGCGTCTGGAGCAGGCTACGCCGCAGTACTGGATGCCTACATGGAAGAGCAGCCGTTCATCGCAGAGTGGGACCAAATGTCGAAAACGCCGAACGTGGTCATCGTGCCGTTTTTCATATCAGATGGATTGCATTCCTATCAGGATATTCCGGTTTTGTTAGGTATCGAAAACGAAGTGGGAGCAGCTGCGAGCCAGCGGGAAATTTTCCGGAAAAATCCACATCAGCTGCGCGGGAAGACGCTATTTTATAGCTCAGCAATTGGCACAGAGCGGCTTCTAGCAGACGTCATCCTTGATCAAATTTTTGATTTCGATCAGCTTCACAAACTATCATTTCCCGATGTCTACAGCACTTAAACTTCGCGAACTCATTCGCTCTGGGACTCACCGCATGGGTGAGCTGGAAATCCTATCAGATACTTATGGTTATCCCTATGTCCTTTGTCACATGGCGGATGCGGAATTGGCGGCTGAGCCAGCCTTTGGCGGGTTGGATTTGCATGAAGGCCCTGCTGATGCGCGGGACTTATCCACGTATTCTGAGGACGGCATTTATCGTTTCACGAAAGGCCAGACGAATTTAAAGCGCGGCTGGGTGATGGCTTTAGGAAATGAGGATGATTTGCGACTGGCGATTGATCAGTTTTACCCGGCCTGTCTGGGGCTTTTTCTGGCCCAGCAAGATGGAGTGTTAGAAATCGAAAATCTCCGTGATAAGCTCAACCGCCAAACTGGCATGTATCGGTTTGCGCGTTCCATTAGCGATGCTGGTGCCCAAAAGCTAGTCACCGAAGTCTGCGGTCCAGCGCACAACTGCGCCAAAAAAATTCTCTGGCAGTTAGACCCCGCCACTCCCTTAGAAGATAGCCCGGCCAGTCGCTTCAATGGCATTCCCGGCGATCTCCCAGATTCCGAAGCCATCCCGCTGCTCTGCCGCGAAGCTTGTAATCACTTCGTCGCGGAATGCCGGAAGGCGGCAAAAGCAGAGTTCGACGCCAAAGCAGCGGCAGGTTGACAATTTCTCCTAGGCGGCGCAACATTTCCTCCATGCTTATCAATGACGTTGCTGCTCCGAAAGCGCCGCTCCCAGCTTTCGCGATTTCGTGTTGGCTGCTGGTTTTGATGGGATTTTCGCAGTTGTTAGTCGCAGGCATGGCTCTGGTAGCGCGGCTGGAAAGTTCCAGTGAATCAAAGATCGTCATTAAGGAGGTGGTGAAATATGTGCAGCCACGAGATTTACTGGCACCGAAAGAAGCTCCGGATCATCCAGTTCGTTTTAGTCTACCCCCGCCGATTGATTCGCAGCCGTTACCAGCACCTACTCCTGTCAACACGCCACAAATCGCTGATCCCATATCGGAAAGACTGGTGAAAGAAGCCCGCACCGCGCGCGTCGCTGGTGACAACATGCAGGCCATCGTCAAGCTGGAAGAAGCGCTGACCAAGTCGCCCGAAGATCCGAATGTGCATTACGAGCTGGGCCTGATTCACGAGCAAATGGGAGTTTTCGACAAGGCCTCCGCCTACTTTGAAAAGGTCTTCAAAATGGGTGTTTCCGGGGCGGGTTCACTCTACGAGGCTGCGGCGGCCAAACTCCGCGACGGCTACATTCCAGAAACCGCTGTCGGAAAGCTTTCTCTCGGGCGTGTTCGCATTTTCAATGATCCTCAAAATGAAGCGGGAAAACTCACGATTCTAACGATTCCCGTTCAGAAAGCACCGGATGAGGGAATCGACATCAACGAATTGCGCGTGGAGGTGCTGTTTTTCAATCGCACCAATCGCGGCGATATTATCGAGCTGGAAGATGTGAATAAATCCTGGGCGACGGACAAGTGGGTCTCCGAGCCGTTTGATTGGGTGGGCGGAGAGGAAACGCTGCGGATGACTTACGTGATTCCCCCGCAAGATCAACAAGCCGAGCATCTTTTTGGCGAGTACAGTTATTACGGGCAAGTGGTGAAACTCTTTTACAAGGGCGAGATTCTGGATGTGCAAGCCTGGCCACGCGACCTCATCGCTAAAATCCCGAATGGGAATTCTTCTAACCCTCTCCCGCCAGAATACCAAGATACCTTGCCGCCGGATTTTGACCCCAGCGTGCCACTTCTCCCGGCTTTACCTTCTAATTGATTTTTACTTTGTCCGATTTCTTTCCGCAGCCTACCACTACCGAAACCGAAAAGCGCCAACTCGGCGAATATCGGCTTAGGGAACTACGCGGGGAAAACACCCTTTGTTGGACTTGGCTAGCAGAACAGGTTTCGGTTTCTAGGCTCGTCTTGGTGGATGAATTGCGGAAAAACGAATCTGGAGATAGCGATACCTTTCTCGCAAATTGCCGCGCAAAAGCCTCTGTGGAGCATCCGCTCATCGGTTCCGTTTTTGAAGCCGTTGCTGAGCCTGGTTTGTGCTTTTACGCTCATGAACTCCTTTCAGGCACCACACTGGCAGAGCGGGCAAAAAGCGGCCGCCCGTTTAAGCCCGGCCGCCTCGCTCTGATTTTACGCCGGATTTCCGATGCAAATCTGAAACACGAATCACTCGGTCGAGCGACTTCCCCACTCAGCATGGAGGCCATCCACTTGGAAGAGCACGGTGTGGTTCGTCTGAAAAATTTGGCGATTGCGGGTGTGCGTTTGCCCAGCCAGTCGATGCGGGATGTCGCTTATCTGGGCACCGTTTTGCCTCCTCTAGTGGCTGCCGAAAGGGCTGGCGCAAACCGCCTTTTGACCGTTTTATCTTGGATGAGGGCAGAAGGTCTCGATCACCCGATCAGTTGGACTCAAGTCCGCGGTTATTGCATGGAAATCGAGCGACAACTCAGTGATGATTCGACAGCCAATGCACAGGCAGAAAAAGAGCTCAGCGCAAAAAAAATCGCCCGATTGCATGGATTCTTGCTGGTACTGTTATCGCTGCAGCCGTCATTTTCGGGTTCGCTTTCAAAATGAGGACAACGCGGCCTGGTCCAGCCCCACTGCCATTGCCTGCCGCCATCACCGTGCCTGCAGGAGAATACCTCACATTAGAAAGTACCACGGCCGCTCTCGGTTCATTTCAAATTTCCGCCAACGAAACGACCATCGGCCAATACGCTGAGTTCCTAGCAGTCCTCAAAAAATCCGCTAACCCGACCAGCTACGATTTGCCAGATCAGCCACCAGAGAAAACCTCTCACGTGCCCGATGAATGGGCCGCGTTGTTAGCCGCAGCTGACAAAAACGGCAACTGGAATGGCCAAACGGTCACGCTGGACTCACCCGTAGTCGGTATCGACTGGTGGGATGCATCAGCCTACGCAGCATGGAAAGGCGCTCGTTTGCCTACGCAGGATGAATGGTTTGCCGCGTATCATCACGGCGCGGCAGAGCTGCCAATCATCCCACCAGGAAACTATTTGCCCGTCACCCGGCAAAAAGTAGATCGTACTCCGGAGGGCTTACTAGGCATGGCGGGATCCGTTTCTGAATGGATTGGCAGGACGGTGCCTAATCCGTCCAATCCACTCGGCGAACAAGTCTGGGTCATCATCGGCGGTTCCTATCAAAAACCACAAAACGGTGCACAATCTCGCCAATGGACAGCAGATCGCTCCCTCCGCCGCAATGACATCGGCTTCCGCGTCGCTTTTGATCTGAAGTAGTCACATTTCACTTTTCAAAATGAGATGAGAAGCCGAAGAGTTTCTCGCTAGATCATGACAGCAGATCACTCAATGAATCGTGCCGTCCTTGATCACCAGCGTGCGGTCGCCCACTTTTGCTAGATTCTGATCGTGTGTCACGACGACCAGAGTGACGTGGTGCTCCTCTGCTAGATCGAGTAAAATTTTCATGATTTCGGCGCTGTTGGTGGAATCCAAATTTCCAGTCGGTTCGTCAGCAAAGAGGACTTTCGGCTCGTTGACGATGGCACGGGCGATGGCGACGCGCTGTTGCTCCCCGCCAGAAAGCTCCGCCGGCAGGTGATCCATGCGATCCGCTAGGCCGACTCGCTCCAGCGCATTCATCGCGAGACTGTCGGCGTTTTTTCCCAGAAATTGCGCCGGGGACGGCGACGTTTTCCAACGCGGTCAGCTCCGGGAGCAAATGATAATTTTGGAAAACATAGCCGATGCGTTGATTGCGGAATCTAGCTTGCTCCCGACGTTTCAATGCGTAGAGATCGGTGCCGTCAATCCGGACGCTTCCTTTTTCTGGATGCTCCAGTCCGGCTAGCGTATAAAGTAGAGTGGTTTTCCCTGCACCGCTAGGACCGCAGAGGAAAACGCGCTCGCCACGGTGGATCTTTAGGTCGATACCGTGCAAAACTTCGATGGATTTTCTCCCAATTCGATAACTGCGATGCAGATCCACTGTTTCGATGATCACTTCATTCATGCCGCAGATTGTGCGATGGCCTGGCCGCGTGCAAGCTCGGCGAAATGAAGAACTCAGGCCTCGACCTTCCGATTTTTCCATGCATGGGCGAAAAATCCTGCGGCAAAAAGAAACATGAACAGGGAGAAAAATTGTCCCTTGGTTAGCATCCAGACTAGCGCCGCATCAGGCTCCCGGAATTGCTCGCCGATGATTCGGAAAATCGCATACAGCGCGAAGAACAAGCCCGTGATCAATCCCGCCGGAGCCTTCGGGAAACGCATCCGCACCACCCATAAAATGACAAATAAGAACAAGCCTTCCAACAGACCTTCGTAAATCTGAGATGGATGGCGTGGCTGGAGATATTCCGCAAGGGCTTCCGAAACTTTCGGATTCTCCCGTGCAGCAGAGAAGATGGGCTCGAACGAAGTCGCATCGCTCAGTTTTGGATCAACACGCTCACACGCTTGCCAGGCTGCGCTGCGTGTTTCCTCAGATTCATCCAGGATGGAAAGTGGAAATTTCACGGCCCACGGCACGCCATTCGCCACGCGGCCATATAGCTCGCCATTGATGAAATTTGCCATTCTCCCGAAAAACAATCCCAGCGGTCCTACGCAACATAAGCCATCCGCTAATTTCGCCCAGGAGACTTGGCGCTTCTTTGCGTAGAACCAGGTAAAAATCGCCAAGCCCAAGATCCCGCCGTGACTGGCCATGCCGCCTTCCCAAACCCGAAATGGCAATAATGGATCTTTCGCCAAAGTCTCCCATCCTTTTTCCGGTAATTGATAGAAAAATAAGTATCCTAGCCGCCCGCCTAGGAAAACGCCAAATAGCGCGCAAGCCGCGATAAAGTCACCGACTTTTTCCGGCCCCATCACCCATAGATCGCGCTTCGCCAAATAGCGCAGAAGGAGAAATCCTGCGACGAAACCCATCAAATAAGCCAGACCATACCATCGAAGCATCACTTTGCCATAAATCGGCAAAGCGACTGGATCTAAATCATGCACATAAATCGCTAACACAGCGCGGAGCACACATGATCAACGCACGGCTGGCAAGCAAGCTCATGGGATGCGGTGGGAAAAAGGCGCGGTTCACGAGAGCCGCAGGAGACGAGTTTGGAGAGCTTGCCATGCCATCTGGACACAGCTACGCCACACTTTTCCTCCCTCATTTCACCATGCGTGTTGCAAATAATAAAGGGCGCGGGCTTTCTTGTGTGATGTCGAATCTTGATCTTCCCATCCGTGCGGCGACTGAGACAGCCGTCCATCATGGCATCACACCAGACCGCTGTGAGATTTTACAAAACGGAAGCACGCTGGTGCTGCGTCTCACGGAAACGCTGGTGGCTCGTATCGTGACGGATGTTGACGGACCTCGCCAAGGCACGGATTGGTTTGCTCGGGAGAATGCGGTGGCGTTGCACTTGGCAAAGTCGGGAGCGCCGGTGATCCCGCTGCACCCTGATCTCCCGCCTAGGCCTCATCAGCATTTAGGTTATCCGCTCAATTTCTGGAAATTCGTCACCCGCATCGAAGGAGAAATTGAGCCTGCGATGATTGGGAAAACGCTTTATCAATGCCACGATTTACTGCGTTCATTTCAGGGAGATCTGAGAGAGTTAGCGATCCTAACAGAGAGCTTGGAACTATTGGAAACATTAAAACAACGTGACCTTTTCCCGACGGGGATTTTAGAATTGTTGGGAAATCGCCTAGCAGAATCGATTGCCGCGCTCGCGAAATTTCCCTTTCAGCCACTCCACGGTGATGCTCATTTAGGAAATTTAATGAGTACCACAGACGGTCTGCTGTGGACGGATTGGGAAGATACTTTCCTGGGTCCAGTAGAATGGGACTTAGCCTCTATCATTTGGAATGCGAGAATCCTCGATGATGATCAGGAGACTGCGGATCAGATTCTGAATGCCTATTGTGGAGCGGGAGGTCGAATCGATCCGATTGCTTTGCGCCATTGCATGATCGGGCGCGCCGCAGTCATGAGTGCGTGGTATCCGATTCTTTATCCGGATCCCTCTCCGAAACGTCAGGCAAAGCTCCAATTTCGCTTAGATTGGCTGGCTGAAAATTCAGCATCACATTTTTAAAATCGCCTCAGAAATCGCTTCTTCCATTCCCGGCTCTGTCCGAATGTAGATTTCTTGCAGTCCTTTAGCGGATTGCGTGACTGCTTTGAGGCCACCGGAGACTTTGCGCTGAATTTTAATCGATCCTGTCCCGCTGCTTTGTCCAAGAGACTTTCCGCCATAAGATCGGCCAATGATCACGCCGATGACACCGTCCAGCGCCTCGATCCTGCGCATGATTTGCAGGCATTCTTTTGATGAGCTTTGGTGGCGTCCTCTGGATGGCATGAAATTGTTCCGATTACTCGGTTGGCATGATTGCTCATTCACGCGAGGAGATTTCCCATAAAAATTTGGATTCTTGTGATGTGGCTGGTTGACAACGGCGGGGTAGGTTGACCACTCTGGCAGCACGGTGCAATGATCTATCACGTATTGCATTTAAAAAAAACCACCTCAAAGGACTCCTAGCCCAGTGTTTTCCAACGAAGATTATCTCGCAGAATTGCTCGCCGAAGCCGGAATGGTGAGCTTTGACGATCTAGAACAGGCTCGCAACTCCCTCTCTGGGCGCGAAACGATTGTCGAACATCTCCTCTCCAAAACCTCCCTCAAGCAAGAAGATGTCGCTACGACTCTGGCTGCGAATGCAGGGATTCCCTTCATTCGTCTAGGAGAAGTGACGCTAGATGCCGCCGTCATGTCGTCCGTGCCGGATGACGTCGCCAAGCGCTATCGGATCATCCCAGTGCAAGATGATGGCCTGACTTTAACGATCGCGATCGCAGATCCGCTCAATTTCGAGGCTCTCGATAGTTTGCCACATGCACTGGGTCGTGAAATCGACATGGTCTGTGTCACGCAAAATGACATCGATGAGCACTTGCGGCAGTTTTACAACGCGACAGGAAATGCACTGGATGATGCTTTTTCCGTGGCTGGCGGCGATAACGAAGCAGGTCCTAGTGCCAGTGACGCTCCGATTATCAAGCTGGTCATGCAGCTTTTGACGGAGGCTTTCCGCCTGAAAGCGTCTGATATTCACATCGAGCCGCTAGAGACCTCGGTGCGTGTTCGCTACCGGATGGATGGCAAGCTGGTGCATGTCGATAGCCACCCGAAAAAGCTTCTTCCTGCGATCATTGCCCGCCTGAAAGTCATGAGTGGTAGCATGTCCATCGCGGAGAAACGCTTGCCGCAAGACGGGCGGATCCAGCTGAAAATGGGTGACAAGGAAGTCGATCTCCGGGTTTCTTCGGTGCCTTCGAATCACGGTGAATCCATCGTTATGCGGATTTTGGATAAAACCGCATTGCTTCTCGGGATGCCGGAACTGGGCTTTTTCTCCGACGATCAGACGCTATTCGGGCAAATGCTCGGCCTGCCAGACGGTATTCTCCTCGTCACCGGTCCTACGGGTTCGGGGAAAACGACGACGCTTTACGCCTGTCTCAACATGATCAATCGCCCGGACAAAAAGATCATCACCGTGGAAGACCCAGTGGAATATGAGCTTCCCGGCATCAATCAGGTCATGGTGAAAACTGATATTGGGATGACCTTCGCCGCCGCTCTCCGCGCCATGCTTCGCCAAGCGCCGAATATCATCATGATCGGGGAAATCCGGGACGCGGAGACAGCGAACATCGCTATCAACGCATCGCTCACGGGTCACTTGGTTTTCTCCACGCTCCACACCAATGACGCGCCATCCTCTGTCGCCCGTCTCGCCGACATCGGCGTGAAGCCATTCCTCATCGCATCCGCCGTTCGCGCCGTGCTCGCCCAGCGTCTGGTGCGGAAACTTTGCGCGATTTGTAAAGCTCCGGCCAGCCTTACCGAAAAGGAAATGCGGGCGCTTTCGCTCGATCCTTCACGAATGACTGAGGCGACGATCTTTGGTCCTGTAGGCTGCGAAAAATGTCGTGGCGGTGGTCACAAAGGCCGGATGGGGATTTTCGAGATCTTCGTGGTCGATGACGAAGTTCGCAATATGATCAACGGCGGACTTAGCAGTTCCCAGCTCCGGACTCGTGCTCGTGAGTTAGGAATGCGCACTCTTCGTGAAGATGGAATCCGCAAAGTGCTCGCTGGACTGACTTCCGCGAATGAAGTCATCCACTCTACCATGTCAGACCTCGACTGATTTTTTAAATCCCCGAACTTTTTCTTCTAAAAACCTTTCGCACTCCGTCCCATGGACAATCATCAGCTCATTGAACTTTTTCAAACCCGCGGCCTAGTCGACCCCGCACTCGCCCAAGACATTCTCGCGGAAGTCGGGCACAGCGGTAAAGAAATCGCCGAAATCTTGTCCGACTATCAAGTCATCCAGAGTCGTGATGACATCTGGCCAGTCATTGCATCTGAGCTAGGAGCCTCCATGGTGGAGCTGCGGGATTGGACGCCACCAGAGGCACTACTTTCGCTAGTTCCCGCTGGTACTGCGCGTCTCCACGGCGCGCTGCCCGTGAACTTTGATGAAACGGGTTTATATGTCGCGCTGGTCGATCCGCTAAACCCACAAACCGTCGAGGATTTGCGTTTCGCCCTGGGCCGAGAAATCAATGTCGTCGTCGCTCCAGATTACCTCGTTGAGGCTAAAATTAACGATTGCTACGGTGGGGAAGGCAAAGCGATGGAAGACATCCTCAGCCAGCTGGAGCTGAGCAAGGATAGCATGAACGCTGCGGATCTAGAGGCCGAGGCCAATTCCGCGCCAATCATCCGCTATGTAGATCTTGTTCTCTATCAAGCGATTAAAGAAAAAGCATCCGACATCCACTTCGAGCCATTCGAGAAAGATTTTAAAATCCGCTATCGGGTGGACGGAGCGCTTTATGAAATGGCTCCGCCGCCGATTCATCTCGCCTTGCCGATTCTTTCGCGGATCAAGGTGTTGTCGAACATGAATATTGCCGAGCGCCGGATCCCTCAAGACGGACGGATCGTCAAGCAAATCGGCGAAAAACAAGTGGACATGCGGGTTTCCTCGCTCCCGACTCACCACGGCGAATCTATCGTGCTCCGGGTGTTGGATCGCTCTTCCGTCAATTTGTCGTTAGAAAATCTCGGCCTTACCGACCACATTTACAATTACATCACTGAGACGATTGAAAAGCCGAACGGCATTTTCATCGTCACTGGTCCCACGGGTGCTGGTAAGACCACGACTCTTTACGCAGCGCTGCGCCGCATCAACACCATCGATTCAAAGCTTCTGACCGCGGAAGATCCTGTCGAATATGACATGGACGGAATTATCCAAATCCCGGTGAACGAAGCCATCGGTCTCGATTTCCCGCGGATTCTCCGTGCTTTCCTACGGCAAGATCCAGACCGCATCATGATCGGGGAAATGCGGGACAAGGAAACCGCGACCATCGGGATCCAAGCCGCGCTCACCGGACACTTAGTGCTTTCCACACTTCATACCAACGACGCGCCGGGAGCCGTAACGCGTCTGGTGGACATGGGCTGTGAGCCATTCCTCGTTTCCGCTTCGCTCGAAGGCGTCCTCGCCCAGCGTCTCGTTCGGACCATTTGTAAAGATTGCAAATCTCCTTACGAGCCGAACGAGGCGATCCTCAGCCAGCTCGGAGTTTCTGCGCATGAACTAGGCGACAAGCAGTTCTTCACCGGAGCGGGTTGTGTGGTTTGCGGCCAGACGGGTTACCGTGGGCGCCGTGGCCTTTACGAACTTCTCAACGTCACTGACCCGATTCGTGAGCTGATCACTGCGCGCGCGCCATCCGTCGTTCTCAAGCAAAAAGCCATCGAGCTGGGCATGAATACACTACGCGAAGACGGGCTGCGCAGCATTTACACTGGATCGACAACGATCGAAGAAGTTCTTAAATATACGTAACCATTTAATAAATCAGTCTCTTCCAGCTTACCCTCATCCGTTCTTTACAGATTTTTTTAAAACTTTAAAAAACCCTTCATCCTTATGGCAAATTTCCAATATTCCGCACTTGATGCTAAAGGCGAGCAAACAACAGGCGTGTTGTCCGCTGGCAGTGAAGCCGAAGCAATTCAGCAACTTCGCAACCAAGGCCTCTATCCCACTCAGATTGTCGAGGAAGGCAAAGGAAAGACGATTAAGGGAAAAGGCGGCAAGCCAGTAAAAGTCCAAAAGAAAGGCAAAACCGCGAAAACCAAAGCCGGTGGCTCCATCAAGGCGAAGCCATTGATGATTTTCACTCGTCAGCTTGCGACGCTGATTGATTCTGGTCTCCCGCTATTGCGCAGTCTCACCGTGTTGGAGAAACAAGAGCCGAATCCAGTGCTCAAAGCGACGGTCGCCACCCTCGCGGAGAGCGTCCAAGGTGGTTCCACATTTTCCGAGTCGTTAGCTCAACATCCTAAAATTTTCAATAAGCTTTACGTCAACATGGTAAAGGCTGGTGAGCTGGGTGGTGTGCTGGAAGTTGTCCTGAACCGTCTCGCCGAATATCAAGAAAAGGCCCAAAAGCTCAAAACAAGATCGTTTCTGCGATGGTTTATCCGGTGATCGTGATGTTCATCGCTGTCGCCATTCTGGTGTTCCTGATGATTGTCATCGTTCCGAAATTCAAAGAAATGTTCGCGGATCAGTCACAGGAGCTACCACTCATTTCCCAAATTGTCTTTGGCACTTCTGAATTTTTCCTCGCCCGGCCGTTCATCGTGCCGAATGTCGTGTTCTTTTTTATCGCCGTATTCCTGATTTATTTGGGCTTTGCAGCGTGGGGCAGAACTCCCAAAGGCCGCCAAATCCTCGACACCGTGAAGTTGAAAATGCCGGTTTTCGGCGACATTCAGCGGAAAAGTGCAGTCTCGCGTTTCTCACGGACGCTCGGCACTCTGGTCACCTCCGGCGTGCCTATTCTACAAGCGCTCAACATCACCCGTGATACAGCGGGTAATGTCGTCATTTCAAAAGCAATCGAAAAAGTCCACGAGGCTGTCAAGGAAGGTGAAACGATTGTCACGCCGCTGCAGGCTTCGGGTGTTTTCCCGAACATGGTCATTTCCATGGTGGACGTCGGCGAAGAAACTGGGCAGTTGCCGGAAATGCTCCTGAAGGTCGCAGACGTCTATGATGATGAAGTGGACAACGCAGTCACCGCACTAACCTCGATTTTAGAGCCGATCATGATCGTCTTCCTCGCTCTGATCGTTGGCTCCGTTGTATTTGCATTGTTCCTACCATTGATTAAAATGATCCAAGGCATGAGCGACCAATAAAGCTCTTCAAACCTAGTTCAAAACCCGAAAACTCAGGATCTATGAAAACTACATTACGTCATGGTAAGTCAGCTTTTACCCTCATCGAGATTCTTGTCGTCATCACCATCATCGCAGTTCTTGCAGCCGCGACAGTGGGTGGCACTCGCTTCGCTAAAGAAAGACAAAAGCGCAATCAGGCGGAGATTCAAATCCAGCTACTGGCCAAGTCCCTAGAAGAATACAAATTGGACAGAGGGATCTATCCTGCCACGACAGATTCAGTCGATGGTCGAAACAACTCCGACATCCTTTTCAACGCGCTCTATTGGGACTCTGATGATGATGATGAAGGAGCTGGCATTGGCGACGCAGCGGGCGACCAAGATCAGAAAATTTATTTAGACAGCCTGGATCCAGCAACTAGCAGTCATAAATGGACCCAGGCGCCTGCCTCGGACAGAACTAAAATTACTGATCCATGGAAAAACGAATACCGTTACCGCTCGGCTAAGGACTCCACTGGCACTCAGAACGCTTCCACCGATAACGTTGATTTTGACCTCTGGTCTTCAGGGCCAGACGGTGAGAGCAAGCCAAGTATTACGGGCGACCAATCCAATAAGGACGACATCAAACTCTAAGAATCTAACTTTTAGGCTCTTCACACCGAAATATCCTCGACGCCCGTTGTCATAGCGGGCTTCTTTTTTAGCCACATGAGTGACGAAACTGCGCCAATTCCTGATAACTCCGCCGAACAGCCGCCTCCGCCAACGAAGCGCCCAAAGGCAAAAAAGCGGCGAAAAAGCTGCAGCTTCTCGTTCCCTAGCAACCAAAGAGCCTGCTCCCGAGGGGCCTGCTGAGCCAGCTGTGATCGCCACTGAGACTCCATCCGTTTCACTACCGCCTGTAATCATTCCTGAGCAGGCCGCTCATACGGATCCAGCGCCTTCCACAAATAGCGATTGGCCAGAGCCGGAAGCCCCCTCAACAGGCGGCCAAAATAACCCATCCGAGTCCAGCAAGCGAAATAAACGCCGGCGCAGGAAAAAAGGCAAAGGGAACCAAGCGAATAATGAATCGCAAGCAGGGTCTGTTGTCGGTCATGACGAGATCCAATCCATTCCATTTCCCGAGAGTAAATCAGCTGAAGGAAACCAAGATCAGCAACGTCCGCCGCGCCCGCATTCTCCCCAGCAGCCACAGCGCGCCAAAATCGATCCCGAGCAACTCTCCAAAATGGCTTGGAAAATTTATCTCGCGGAAGTCAGTGAAGAAGGAGTTGCACTCATCAGTGATGGCGATGCTCGCGATCTTTCCCGCCGCTGCTTCCGACTAGCGGAAATCTTCATCGAAGAGCAAATGAGAAGGCATTAATTTGTAAGATCTCAATCGCTTTTGTGGTAACAGGGAGGGAAATTTGCTTTCCCGCAGGACTCTATGAATATCACAAAGCGACTCATTTTATTTTTCTGCCTACTGGCTTTCGCGGCCCACGCTGCGGATCCACTCCAGGCTGGATTTAATCAGCCTCCCGAGCAAACCAAGCCATGGTGTTATTGGTATTGGATTAGCGATAACGTCTCGAAAGAAGGGATTACTCGCGATTTGGAGGCCATGGCCGCGTAGGTATTGGTGAGGCGCTCATCGGTAACATATTTCTCAAGGATGTTCCTGCTGGGTCGGTGAAAGTGTTCAGTGACGAGTGGTGGGATCTCACCCGACACGCTCTGCGTGAAGGCGGACGAGTCGGCGTCAACGTTGGCTTGTTTAACTGCCCTGGTTGGAGTCAGTCCGGTGGGCCGTGGGTCAAACCGGAGCAGGCGATGCGCCGCCTCGCTACCTCTGAGATTCGCGTCACAGGCCCGAAAAATTCTCTGATAAACTCGCCGCGCCGGAGACCCAGTTTCAGGATATTTCCGTGCTGGCATTTCCCGCTTCCTCAAATGACGCCGACACGCTTTCTGCTCACTCCCCGCGAGTTTCCAGCACTCCCGCAGCAGCAAATGCCGGGCATTTGGCCGATGGCAAACTGGACACCGCCGTGGAGTTGCCACTGAGCCAGAGCGGAAAAGAGTCCTCAGCCACCGTGGATTTTGAATTGGATTCCCCGCTGACAGCGCGCACGCTGGAGGTAATTCCTTCCAATCAACCGTTCGGTGCGGAGGCGGAACTGCTGGCAAAGGACAAGTCCGGTCAATTTCAGACGGTGCGTAAGTTCAAGTGCGACCGCTCCAACATGGCGACGAATGTGGGCTTCATGCCCCGCGGCCCGGTTACGATTTCCTTCCCAGAAACGACAAGTCAGCATTTCCGGGTCGTTTTCAAAAATTTCTTTGGAAACAGCAAGCGGGTGGAACTCGCGGAAATCAACCTAACCGGTGCGGCCCGGCTGGAATCGTATATCGAAAAACAATTGGCGAAGATGCATCCCACGCCGCTGCCAACTTGGGACACCTATTTGTGGCCCACTCAATCCGAGCCAGAGAGTGGGAGCTCTACCGTCTCTGTCGAAAAGGTGAAGGATCTTTCCGCACAACTCTCTGCAGACGGCACGCTTATTTGGGGATGTTCCTCCTGGCGAATGGATCATCCAACGTATTGGTATGACGCCAACTGGCAGCAGGAATGCACCAGCCAGCAAGGAAGGAACAGGCTTGGAAATAGATAAAATGAATCGCAACCTCGCAAAATACCACTTCGACCAGTTTATTGGCGAGGTTCTGAAGCGAGTTCCAGCTGAGGAGCGTAAGTCTTTTAAGCGTGTCGTGGCTGACAGCTACGAGACGGGTTCACAGAACTGGACGGATGGCTTCGGTGACACCTTCCGCAATGTTTACGGTTACGATCCAAAGCCGTGGCTGCCTGTATTGAGCGGGCGGCTCGTGGGCACTGCGGATC
Source organism: Akkermansiaceae bacterium (assembly GCA_012032235.1). Taxonomy (GTDB): domain Bacteria; phylum Verrucomicrobiota; class Verrucomicrobiia; order Verrucomicrobiales; family Akkermansiaceae; genus Luteolibacter. Next base: position 24,550 of record JAAURL010000010.1, read on the forward strand.
AAAGCGAGCGCTTCCTCTGGGATCTTCGTCGGTTAGTCGCTGATCGGGTTGGAGAAGATTACGTGGGCGGATTGCGCGACGCCTGTAAGCCGCACGGGTTAGAGCTTTGGTTGGAGAATTATGGCCACTGGGGATTCCCGGGTGAATTCTTGAAATACGGCGGCGAATCGGATCTCATCGGCGGCGAATACTGGGTCACTGGCGATCTTGGCTCGATCGAATGTCGCGCAGCGTCTTCGGCGGCGAATATTTACGGTAAGCCATTTGTGTCAGCGGAGGCATTCACGGGCGGTCCTGCGTTTCAAAATGCACCGCGGGAATTGAAGTCGCGCGGAGATTGGTCCTTCAGCGAAGGAATCAATCACTTCGTCCTGCACGTTTACATCCAACAGCCTGCAGAGGACAAATTGCCGGGGATAAATGCTTGGTTCGGCACAGAGTTTAACCGTCACAATACCTGGTTTGAGGACAGCAAGTCTTGGGTGGACTACTTGCGCCGCAGTTGCTGGCTCTTGCAACAGGGACATCGTGCCGTGGATGTTGCCTATTTCATTGGCGACGATGCGCCCAAAATGACCGGGACCCGTCAGCCAGCGTTGCCGCCGGGCCATGATTTCGATTATATCAATGGCGAGGTCATTCTCAAGCGACTCACCGTCAAAAACGGCTTGCTGCAGATTCCCGACGGTCCGTCCTACCGAGTTCTAATTTTACCGGAACTTCCAACGATGCGCCCGGAAGTATTGCGAAAAGTGAGTGAACTCGTGAAAGCGGGAGCAACGGTGCTGGGACCGCGTCCAACCCGTTCGCCGAGTTTGCAAAATTACCCGCAGTGTGATGAGGAGGTACGTCAACTCGCGGCGGAGTTATGGGGCACGGGAAATCTTGACCAAAGTGGCGAAAGAAAGGTGGGTAATGGCAAAATCGCCTGGGGACGCACGCTGGAGCAAGTCTTCGCGGAGCAGAATCTCGCTCCCGACTTTCAAAGCGATACGCCTTTGCATTTCACGCACCGACACAGCGACGGGACTGATATCTATTTCGTGGCAAATCCTAAATCAGAGGCTATTTCAGCCACCGCATCATTCCGTGCAGGTTCACGTGCGCCGGAATTGTGGCAGCCAGACACGGGCAGGGTAGAGCGACCCGCGGTGTATGATATTGCTGGGTCAGTCGTGCGCGTGCCTTTGGTGCTTGAGCCAAACGAATCGGTTTTCGTGGTGTTCCGTGATCCAGCAGCCGAGCCCGGGCAACGCGTTGTTTCGGTGAATTCCGGCGAGCGCACAGTTCTGAGCACAAAACCGCGCGATTCACAAAGTGAAACACTTCGTGACACAGCGAACGATTTTACCGTGGCCGTATGGGTAAATCCAACAGTGGAAACCACTCTCGGCGAGGAGACAGCGCAGGGAGCAAGCAGCATCATGAATAGCCCCCGCAACGAGGTGTTCCCTGCGGCACATGGGGAAGCATTCGGCGGTAGCAAGCCTGCAGGCTGCGGCTTAGCCGTGGGGAAAAATGGCGTCACAGTGCTGGAGCACGGCGGGGGGTATTTCGCTCCCACTCTCGTGCTAGAGAACAGCGTGAAAGGCTGGACGCACGTGACTGTTAGCTATCGCAAGGGTCAGCCGCACCTTTTCCTAAATGGCAAACTTGCAAAAATCGGAGTCCAGAGCGAACACAATGTGCATCTGCCACCGGACAGCACGAACGGGAAATTTGGTGGCCAGGTTGGAGCGTTGCAGCGATTTGGCCGCGCCTTGACCGATGCCGAAATCGAGACGCTGGCGGGATCGATGCCGCAACCTGGAGCGCTTCTTACGCAAGCGGCAGTGAAACTGGTTCAGAATTCCAAAGGCCCATTAGAAGCACACGTGCGGCAGCCCGGAGATTATCAAATTCATTTTGCCGACGGACGTAGCAAGGCGCTCCGTGCTGGCAATGTGCCATCGGCGATTTCCCTAGAGGGCGAGTGGCAGGTGGCGTTTGCGCCGGGGTCAGGTGCTCCGGCGAAAACCACCTTCGATTCGCTCGCGGACTGGACACAGCGACCTGAAATGGAGATCAAGCATTTCTCTGGCAAGGCCACGTATCGCAAACCGTTCGTCATCCCTCAAAACACACTGCGGGATTCGCGTATCGCCGCCCGTTTAAATCTCGGTGATGTGCGCGATTTGGCGGTGGTTCGGTTGAACGGCAAACCACTCAGAACGTTATGGATCGCGCCGTGGGAAGTGGAGGTGACCGACGCCCTACGCGAAGGGGAGAACTTGCTCGAAGTGGACGTAATCAATCCTTGGAATAACCGGATCGTGGGAGATCTCGCCCAGCCAGAAGCGGCCCGCCGCACAGTCTTAGCTGCACCTACGATCAAAGCGGGTGCGTCCTTGCTGGCTGCAGGTCTCCTCGGTCCGGTGCAAGTGCGCTTCGAAGAAAGGATTCAACTCGAATGAGAAAATTCTCAAATTCCTTTTCTAGGATCCTATCTCTCCCACGCCGGACGGGCAAATGGTGCGGCAGGAAAGCGGAAAATAAATGCACGATCGGATAGGCGGCCAGCGCCATGATCACGCCCAAAGCGACAAATCCCACGATGAAGTCATTCATCGACACCAAGCCCAGACCTGGCAGGGAGCAGTGCGCTTTTTCTAAAAAGCCAGGCATCGGGAGAGGGAAATGATTGTTGATAAATTTCCCAGTCCATAGCTGGGCACTCCAAAACGGCACGTTGGTAAATGGATTGCTGATAAAACATGCTGCGATCGCAAATGGCACATTCGCCTTTGCCCGCATCGCGATGATTGCCGCGAAAATCGATTGCGGGATCAGTGGGATCATGGAGAAAAACAGCCCGATGGCCAATCCACCTGCCACAGTATCGCGGCATGGAATCCATAAACTGCGATGAAAGAGCGGCTTGGAAAGCCTTTGCCACCATGGTCGATGGCGCAGCTTCTTGTGCCGCAGAGTGCGAAATGCTTGGCGCACCAGTCTTAGGTAACGGACTTTCATTCAGGAAACGAGGCGGCTAGTGGCGGTTGGAGGATTTGGCTTTTTCTCCCTTAGTTGTTTTGACTAGGCGTGGATTCTGAGATTGTCGCTGTCGAATCGAGGCAAAAAATGAGTCTAAATTGCCTCCATGTTCGGCGACAACCTGACGTTTAATGGCACGAATTTCAGTAATAATCCGGTCCGGCATTTTCTCAATAGGGTCAATCGTTTTCATCGCTCAAAAGCTCTTCTGGAGTGCATAATACAGGCAAAGCATAGCCAGATAAAGCAACTTCTTGTCTGAGACGTTGCCGAATTATTGGATTAGCGATATGCTTGAAATTCCATGTAATGAGAAAGTCCACAGCATGGACACTTGCCGTTGCTATATGCACCGCATCAGAAGCCACGCTGGCTGGAACCAGCCCCGCAGCGATCAATCTACGTGCAAGATTTTCGACTTCGGAATTGAGCTCAAGCACTGGAATCTCAGCCAGTATTTCCAAACGCCTTGATGCTTGCTCGGGATCTCCTCGCCCAGCCTCGTCGATAACCTCCTGCGAGGTGAAGAGATCGAACCCTGAACAGCCCTCATCCCACCACTGTCTTGTTGCGGTCTGCCGAGCGATCTGCACCACATCACGTGCAATTCGCGACGAGTAATAGCTTGGAATCGTAGTCTCAATATACGCAGTCGGCATGATGTGATTGTTTGAAGAAAACTGATAAACTCACAAGCCGCTGCTAGCGGAAACAGGCGCTCGAAATGCAGTTGGGGCCAAAGTTACGGAAAACGTGCACCGTGAGACGACTGCGGGACAATCTCCCAGAGTTTCGCCGAAATCAACCCGCAAATGCCTTGCTCCCGGAATGATGTTTCCACAGGTTGTTAAAAATTTTTCTCATGCAGTCTTGGCAAGCACTCATTCTGGGCGTGATCGAAGGGATCACGGAATATCTCCCGATCAGCTCGACGGGACATTTGATCGTCGCGCAGCGCTTGATGGGCATTGGAAGTGGGAGTGCCACAGCGAAGGCAGCAGCAGATGCGTTTGCCGTGTGCATTCAGGGCGGTGCTATTTTAGCGGTGCTAGGTCTTTATTCGAAACGCGTCATCCAGATGATCTGGGGAGTATTGGGAAAAGATGCGGAAGGATTGAAATTAGCGGTTGCGATCATCACCGGATTCCTCCCTGCGGCCGTGCTAGGCTTGTTATTGAGTCATTGGATCAAGGATCACCTTTTCGGGATGTGGCCGGTCATCGTGGCCTGGGTCATTGGTGGTTTCGGGATTTTAGCGACTGCTTGGTGGCGCAAACAAAATCCCCCGCGCGGCGGCGGGATGGAGCTGAAAGATCTCACTTGGCAGCTGGCGCTCATCATCGGATTACTGCAATGCGTGGCGATGTGCCCCGGCACGAGCCGCAGCTTGATGACGATCTGTGGTGGATTGCTCGTTGGTCTATCGATCCGTGCAGCCGTGGAATATTCCTTTTTGTTGGGCGTGGTGACTTTGACGGCGGCTACAGCGAAAGATGCAATCGATAAAGTGGAAGGTATTGCGCCGCAATACGACACGCTTTTCGGCGGGACGAAGCTGATGTTCCACGAATACGGAGTTGTGCCGATGCTGGTTGGTGTCATCGCGGCTGCCATATCCGCGGCCCTCGCGGTGAAATGGCTGGTTTCCTATCTACAGAGCCACGGACTTTCGATTTTCGGCTGGTATCGCATCGCCGTAGGGGGAATTGTCGGCGGATTGATTTTAGCTGGCGTTTTCCATGCCTAAACGAACATTCGTGGTAATCCCTGAACTTCGTTAAATTGCACCTTGACCTCGGCCCGGTTCCGCGCCAAGTTCCGCACGCCATGGCATTTGCCGATGTTTTTCCAGATCTTTTAAAGCGCCC
>JAAURL010000156.1 GCA_012032235.1 Akkermansiaceae bacterium
CGTAATGGGAGGGATCGAGTTGGTAGGCGAAGCGGAGTTTGTTCTCGGCTTGGCGGCGGAGGTGGAGTTTGTGGGCCTCGCTGGGCAGGCGTGGATTGGTGCTGAGTTGTTCGGTTTTTCCGAGAAATTCGACGACATTGAACATCGAGTCGCTGACGGATGGAGCTAGCTTCGGAAGAGGTAAGGATTTTCCTGATTTCTTCTGGTCATTCAGCCATTGTGCATATTGGTTTCCGCCGAATAGGTGGACTGCGTTGAACTGAGTATCAATCGGACCCTGCATGGCCATGGCTAGAATCTCGCCGTAAGGACTGCGATTGATTCCCATAAAATTGAGTGGGGTGACGACTTCGCGGGTCTTCACGAGAGAATGTCCGGCAAGCGCCCAAGTGATCATGCCTAGACCAAGGAGGGCGAAGGTGGTGAGTTTGGAACGGGAATTCAACATGAGAGCTTCAGATATTTTAGCCGCAAAAAGTCAGAATAGAGGGAGAAATGAATGAGAAGGAGGTTTTAGTGGGAGGTGAAAAAGGGTTCGTAATGGGCTAAAGCACGCTTTTGATTCGGAAACACAGGCGGGAAATGCCGCAATAGACGGCGAAGATCCCGGAAAAATAGGCGACCATGACCCAGAAGTAATTGGCTGGGATATAGCCCCACTTGAATTGAAGGCGCTGCGTGAGATCGGCGAAATGATAGTGCGGAGAAAATAACCAGATCCCACGCAGGATGGGATTTTCATCGACCTTCAACATGCTGTCGAGGTAGCCGACGCCGTATAGCCCGTAGAGAGCGATGGTTAATGTGATGGCGAAGCCAGCGATGCCGCCAAAGCGGGAGGCGATCGCGGTGGAGAGCGCCATCAGTGGTGAAATTACCAGCAAGAATAGGGAAATGTATTGGAAATTGACGATCCACCATTGGGAGCGCTCCAGCGAATCGCCGGGAGCGGCTGCGAATTGGCAAACTGCGGCAGCGAGCAACGTGAGAGGAGCGATGAAGCAGAACAGCGCTAGCCAAATTTCAAAAAGCTGGCGAGTGGCAGAAACTCCGGTGGTTTTGAAATACTCGCCGATTCCCGATTTGGCGTTGGCGTCGCCCTCGTGGGCAGCGGTGTAGAGTCCCCAAATCAGTGCACAAACCCAAAGAGTCCCCCATGCTGCCTGGATGCGGGCGGCTGGACCAGCACGGGTTTTTCCGCAGCACTGGAAAGAAACGGGAGAATGAAAGGGAAAGCGAGGATACAGAACGCACAAACTACCCAAGCTTTACGCTGGAGAATCGAGGCTAAAGTGAGACGGAAAAGTCGCATGGCGAGATCATTAATTGAGTAGAGTTTTTAAACTGCTCCAAGTCTGATTGGAGTCACTAATGTGGCGGGCTTTTTGGCCTTCGATCACCACGGCGCTGGGCATTTGCATGGCGTCGTAGTCTGGATGGCAGCTGACAAGGCGCAGGACGTTGCTCGCTGATTTTTTCCAAATTTCCTCGAAAGCTTGGCGGGCGAAGGCGTCGAGCCCGCTGAAAGGCTCGTCGAGCAGGAGAATGCTCCCGGTGTCGGATTTGGTGGAAAACTCGGCCATGATGAGGGCGGTTTTCCGGCGATTTCCGGTGGAAAGATGGCCGTATTGTTTTTTGACGTCTAACTCGATGCGGGAAGCGAGGTCGAGTGCGTCTTGGAGGCGGCTTTTTGGGACTAGCATTCGGAAAATCATCGCGGGAGTGATTTCGGGATCGAATTTCAGGTCTTCCGGCAAATATTGGAGGAAGCCTTCGCAGTGGAATTTTCCTGAAACTGCCTTCAGAGTTCCGGCCAGTGTGCGAAGGAGGGTGGTTTTGCCACGGCCGTTGCGGGCGAGCAAAAAGTGGGTTCCTCCAGATAGATCGACTTCCTGGCTGAAGCCTGCGAGTGGCTTTCCGTAACCGATTTCGAGGCCGGAGTCTAAATGGATGGAAGGAGCATGACTTTTCATGTATTCAATTTCAATGGCACTTGGAAACTAGGAGATATTGATTTCGGCTGTCAATCATTCAGTTGGACGAATCCTTAACTTGGATTAACAGTTAGGAATAGGCAATCACTTTTTTCAATTTGTCGCCGGGATCTGTGGATTTATTGGAATTTCGGAGGGTTTGGATTTGGAAGATCAACCCATCATTTCACTCATTGTTGCTCTAAAATTGCTAAAGTTTTTTCTTCGTGACGGGAGGAACATGACTGGTAGAACGCCCTTAGCGGAACATGGCGGGCAAACTAACTTATCAACAGGCTGGAGTGGATACGCGGAAAGCGGCGGCTCTAGTGGGCGACATCGGCACTCATGTGCGCAGAACTCAACAACAGCGGAAACTGCTAGGAGCTTTCGGGCTGTTTGCAGCTTGCTACGATCTTAGCAGCTACCAGGAGCCGGTGATCGTGACGGGCTGTGACGGCGTCGGGACCAAGTTAGAGCTCCTGCTTGAGCATGATTTGCTGGAAACTGCGGGGAAAGATCTCGTCGCGATGAGCGTGAACGACATTCTCACGACAGGTGGCGATGCATTACTTTTTCTCGATTACATTGGGATCTCCGCGCTAGATGAGGAGAAAATCACGCGACTGATTTCAGGAATGGCAGACTACCTAGAAGCTTGTAACTGCATCCTTGCTGGCGGGGAAACAGCGGAAATGCCGGGCATTGTTCCAGAAGGGATCATCGAACTTTCCGGATTTTGCATCGGTTGCGCGGAAAAACCTGATTTGATCGATCCTACGACGGTGGCCGTCGGCGATGTGCTGATTGGCTACAAATCTGATAGTATCCATGCCAACGGTTGGTCACTCGTCCGCCGCGTGTTGAACGAGTTTCCGGGCGAAGTCACGGATGATGAGTTACACGCTTGGCTGAAACCGACGCGTCTTTATCACGACGTCACCGGTGATTTGAAAAAATCCGGCGTGAAACCAAAGGCCATGTCGCACATCACTGGCGGCGGTCTCCCGGAAAACCTCGAGCGGCTATTCCGTGGGATGGGTGCCGATTTGCAAATCCCGCGCTGGGAGCTGCCCGGCATCGAAAAACTCCTTACTCATGTCGATGCGGAAGATCGGTTCCACACGTTTAACATGGGCATCGGCTGGGTGGCTATTGTTTCCGAGTCCGACGTCCCAGCTGCCCTGAAAGCGGGAGATGGCGGTGTGGTGCTCGGCCGAATGGTTCCGCAGGAAGGCGTCAGAGTTTCCGTGATTGGCGAGTGATGATCCATTTTTCTTAACCCATGAGCGACTTCCTCAAACACGAATGCGGGATCGCCGCAATTCGCCTCCGCAAGCCGCTGGCTTACTACTATGATCGTTACGGCACTTGTTTGTGGGGGCTGAACAAGCTTTTTCTGCTAATGGAAAAGCAGCACAACCGTGGCCATGACGGCACGGGAATCGGCTGCGTGAAAATCGACATGCCAATCGGCCAACCGTATGTGCAACGCCGCCGTGGAATCGAAAAAGACGCTCTCTCGGAAATTTTCCGGAAAGAGCTGAAAGACTTTTATAAGATGTCGCGCAAAGGCATTCTCGATCACAAGGATGCGGAAAGTGTCAAAAAGAATTTCGATTTCGGGGGAGAAATCCTGATCGGCCATTTGCGTTACGGCACTTCTGGGGATTTCGATTCGGGAAGTTGTCACCCGTATTTGCGTCGTAGCAACTGGCCGACGCGGACGCTGATGGTGATGGGGAATTTCAACATGACGAATGCTGCGGAGCTAAATGAAGTGCTCATTGACCGCGGCCAGCATCCGGTTTTCGGCACGGATACGCAGACCGTGTTAGAAGAAATCGGCTATCATTTAGACGAAGCTCATACCGATCTTTACCGTCATCTTCGCGATCAAGGCGTGCCCGGCGCAGAAATGCCAGCTAGGATTTCTGCAGCGCTCGATGTGCCACGGCTGGTCGCAGAATCAGCGGCGTCTTGGGACGGTGGTTATGCGATTTGCGGAGCGATTGGAAATGGCGACATGTTTGTGATGCGTGATCCGCGGGGCATCCGGCCTTGTCATCTATTAGTCACGGATGAAGTGATTGCATTTGCTTCTGAGCGTGTGCCACTGATGACTGTTTTCGAGGCTGAAGCGAGCGAGGTAAAGGCTGTCGATCCTGGATCGATCATTACGATTAAATCAGACGGCACAATGTCTGATTCCGCTTTCGCGCCGCCGCAAAAATTCACGCCGTGTTCGTTTGAAAAAATCTATTTTTCTCGTGGCAATGACCCACAAATTTATCGGGAGCGAAAAGCGATGGGGGCTGCGCTGGTGCCGCAAATTGTAAAATCCATCGGTGGAGAGTTTGAAAAAACCATTTTTTCGTTCATCCCGAACACGGCGGAAACGGCGTATTATGGAATGATGGACGGTGTTCGTCTCCATCGCCGCCATGAGGTGCGCGAGGCGATTTTAGATGCTGTTGAAAAAGGAAATCTAACACCGGATTTAGTCGATGACTTGATTCTTCGCAACTGGCCGAAAGGGGAAAAAGTCGCGCACAAAGACATCAAAATGCGGACGTTTATTTCCCAGGAAAAAGGCCGCGATCAGTTAGTTTCTCACGTTTATGACATTACCTATGGAATCGTAAATCCTGGTGATTATCTCGTGGCTTTGGATGATTCGATCGTGCGCGGGACCACGCTGAAAAAATCGATTCTCAAAATTCTCGCCCGGACGAACCCGTCGAAGATCGTGGTTTGCTCCACTGCACCGCAGATCCGTTATCCAGACTGCTACGGCATCGATATGTCAGAGCTTGGTAAATTTATCGCGTTTAATGCGGCTGTCGCGCTACATCGCCGTGCCGGTAGGCAGTCGTTTTTGGATCGCATCTATGACGATTGCCAAGCGGAATTAAAACTTCCTGCCAACGAGCGCCGCAATCGTGTCCAAGCCGTTTACGATGCGTTCACGGACGAGGATGTTTCTGCCGAAATCAGCCGGATGGTTTATCCGGAAGGAATTGATTGGAATGGCGAGGTAGAAGTCATTTTCCAAACCATCGAAAATCTCCATGCCTCGATCAAAGGCGAGTCTGGGGATTGGTATTTCACCGGTAACTATCCGACGGCTGGTGGTTATTCGATGGTGAATCTAGCCTACATCCGCTGGTACGAAGGGCTTGGAGGTCGTAGTTACGACCTACCTTTATGATAGGCTTTTGAGAGGAAACATCTCCCTTCTAAGCGGGATATTTCGCGTGCCACTCCGCATAGACCTTCGGTGAAATTTCCGACGGTTTGATTTCCGAGCGTCCGCCCCAAAAGACATTCGTATAGGAAACAGGAATGCCAACTGAAGCGAGATGTCGATCAATCGCGGCTTTATGCTCCAGCACACGGGGCTTTTCGGTGCCGTGCATCACGCCCATGATGTTGACATTTCCGAACTGCGGACCGCCTTCGCGCCAATAAGCGTGGGTCATGCAAAAATGGCGGCCCACTTCCCCACCCGCTTCTTGTTCCCGGCCTTTTGGCACTGCCCAGTGAAAGAGTCCATTGAAGCGAGTGACGCGTTCTCCCGTCGCAGAGGGCTTCACGTGTTCTAGGAAAGTGGAAAAACGCCCGATGACTTTTTTTCGCGTTCAGCGTCTCTGCGACCTCACAGAAGCGGTCCAGCGAAATGCCAGCGATTTTCGCCCGTTGGATCCACGGATTTTCGCAAATCTCCTCTAGCGTGAGCTCCTCTTTCATCGCCAACAGAACTTCCCATTCCTCCTTAGTCAGATCGACCGCAGCAGTCGTCATCATCGTTGCGGGTTCATCAGCTTTGTCACCAGGCTCTAAAATTTTCCTCCTTACGTGACCGACTCCGAGAGCGAAAACCCCATTCGCTGGCATCAGGAGATATTCCGTCGCGCCTGTTAGACGCAGCAAAGTCGTCGCGTGAAAATCTAACGATTCGCCGACGGGGACTTTCAGCGTCGTCCACAATCGATAACCAGAACCGGAAACTTCCGTATCCGTGGAACGAATGACGACGTGCCCGGAAAATGGATCCTCCTTCGCCATGAAATCAAACGCCGCGTTCAGTTTTTCCTCCGGCACTTTCCACGCGACCAATGCCCCGTGAGCCAGCTTGGTAGAGAGCAGCGTTTGCCGAACCCGCCGCACTACTCCAGCCTCGACCATCGCCTGGATTCGCTCGATGACCGTGTCTAGCGGCACGCCAGATTTCTCCGCGATGACATGAAATGGTTGGCGCTGAAATCCAGCGACGAGGTCTTCGGAAATGGCAAGGATCGCCGCATTGGTGGGGTCAGAATGCTCGACAGGGATGGATGAATTCATAGGTGGAAAATCAGATTAGGCGAAAGTTTCAGCAGCGAGAGCCCTGAGGTAATCTAGAGCGGGCTCCCGATCAAGGATTCGTCCTTCGAGTTGCTCCGTTTGGATCATTTCCAAGATTTCCTTGAACCGTGGACCCGGCTGGAGTCCTAGAGAAATTAGATCTCTCCCGGTGACCAATGGCGGTGGGATCAGTGGCTCAGCCGCAAATTCCTGCGCCTTTACCAGCAGAAATTCGTAGTTATCCGTAAAGCCATTCGACGAACCACAATCCACGCGATGCAGCTCCATTTCCTGAGGAAAAGTAGGCTCTGCCATAAAAACGCTTCAACTTCGCCGTCCGCATTTGCTGCACGTTCATAAACTGCATGTGCCGCGCCACCATCGGGACCACCGCAGCGATCACGTCGTTAGGAAAACGCAGCCGATGCAGAATCGCATTGGCCATTTCCGCTCCCATCGCATCGTGTCCATTGAAGCGAATCCTCCCAGCCTCGTCATCGAAAGTCTGGCATGGCGGCTTGGCAATATCATGCAACAAAACGGCGAGACATAGCTCTAAGGAAACATCGGCCTGTAGCATTTCTAACATAATGCAGGTATGGATGTACACATCACCTTCCGGGTGCCACTCTGGCGGCTGATCACAGCCAATGGTTTTCATAAATTCCGGCACGATGTATCGCATCAATCCCGTTTCTACTAACAGCTCGACGCCCGTGCGACGACGCGGAGCTGTGATGATTTTCGCAAACTCATCGCGAATTCTCTCGGGAGAAATTTTCCCTAACAATGGCGCACAGTTCGCAATCGCAGCCAGAGTCGTCGGCTCGATTTCAAAACCCAACACGGTTGAAAAGCGAACCGCACGCAACAACCGCAGCGCATCCTCCGTGAAGCGCGCTGCCGGATCACCAATCGCACGCAGCATTCCATTTTTTAAATCTGCTAGCCCGCCTACATAGTCGATGACTTCTCCCGATTCC
>JAAURL010000157.1 GCA_012032235.1 Akkermansiaceae bacterium
GAAAGCCAGCCGAACTATCTGCGGGTGAACGCCCGCTTCGGCATCATTCAGTCTACCGTTTCATTACTAACATTACTCGTCTTTTGGACGCTCGGCGGCTTTGGCTGGTTAGACGGATTGGCTCGCTCCTTCAGCACATCGCCTGTCGTCGCAGGTTTGATTTTTCTCTCACTCCTCATCTCGGCCAAAGTTTGATTTCCCTGCCGTTCTCAATTTATGACACCTTCGTCATCGAGCAGAAATTCGGGTTCAATCGCTCCAGCATCAAGACCTTCATCATGGATCGGTTAAAGGGGCTGCTCCTCGGTGCAGTCATTGGCCTCCCGCTAGCCGCTGCGGTGCTATGGATTTTCGGGAATGTGGCAAATGCCTGGCTGTGGGCATGGATTTTTGTCACGTGCTTTCAACTCATTCTCACCTACCTCGCCCCCACCTACATCATGCCGCTATTTAACAAATTCACGCCGATGCCGGATGGTGAGTTGAAACAAAAATCGAAGCGTTAGGCGTGCAATGTGGTTTCCCTCTCACAGGCGTCTTTGTGATGGACGGCTCCAAGCGCTCGACCAAGGCAAACGCCTTTTTCACCGGCCTCGGCAAACAAAAGAAAATCGCACTTTTCGATACGTTGATCGATAAGAGTAACCAGCCGGAACTTCTCGGTGTGCTCGCCCACGAAATCGGTCACTTCCGCTGTGGCCATATCAAGCAGCGCCTAGTCGTCGGCATCTTACAAACCGCCGTGATCTTTTTCCTGTTAGGTCTAGCCACCGATCCCAGCGGGAAATTCTCCCGTATCCTTTTCGATGCGTTCGGCGTGAAACAAATCTCCCCGCATGTCGGCCTCGTTCTATTCAGTATTCTGTTAGAGCCCGTGAGCAAGCTCCTAGGCGTGTTAGCAAATGCATGGTCCCGGAAACATGAATTCGAGGCTGACGCCTACGCCGCAAAAGTCACTGGCGATCACGTCTCCCTAGGCGAAGCGCTCAAGAAAATGACTGCCGATCATCTTTCACATCCTTCACCAGCGGCACTGCGAGTTTGGTTAGACTACTCACATCCACCGCTAGTCCAAAGGCTGGAGGCGTTGAATCGTTCTCTTTCCTGATCTGGGAGGTCCGCGCTATAAGTGTGCAATCTACTGGTTCGACTTATCAAACGCCGCGTCAAAGGCCAGTTTGCTGGTCGGGAAATCAATCGCACGGACAAACGCTGCGGCTTCTTCTCCCCCGTGGACGCGGTCCATACGGATGTCTTCCCACTCCACAGAGAGCGGACCGCAGTAGCCAATATCGTTGAGAGCGACGATGATATCCTCGAACTCAATATCCCCATGACCGGGAGAACGGAAATCCCAGAAGCGGCGTGCGTCACCGAAATTCGTGTGACCACCGAAAACACCGACTGAACCGTCGCCGTGATTCCACCAAGCGTCTTTCACGTGAACGTGATAAATCCTTGTCGGAAAATCGCGGATGAATTTCACGTAATCCACTCCTTGATAGCCGAGGTGGGAGGGATCGTAGTTAAATCCGAAGCGTTTGTGATTTCCCACAGCAGCCAGAGCACGTTGCGCGGAAGCAATGTCGAAAGCGATCTCCGTGGGGTGGACTTCTAGGGCGAAATTCACATTCACTTTCTCATAAGCATCTAAAATCGGGAGCCAGCGTTTCGCGAAATCTTTGAAGCCTTTTTCGTAATACTCCTGCGAAGTCGGCGGGAAAGCGTAGATGGAATGCCAGATGGAGGAACCCGTGAAACCGTTGACCACGGCAGGAAACTCGTCCTTGCCATTGCGGCCAGGCTTCGCATCAAAGAAAAGTCGTGCGGCTTTCCCGGTCGCGATCATTTGCTTCGCCGCACGCTTGCGGACGCCTTCCGGATCTCCATCGCCCCAGACTTCGGGAGAAAGGATTGCTTTGTGGCGCTCATCAATTAGGTCGCAAACCGCCTGACCGACGAGATGATTGGAAATCGCGAAACTAGTCAAACCGTGATCCGCAAGGAGCGCCCACTTTTCTTTGACATATTTCTTGTTAGATAGCGCAGCATCGACATCGAAATGATCTCCCCAGCAAGCGAGTTCTAGGCCATCGTAACCCATTTCATAGGCCAAAGGAGCAAGTTTTTCGAGCGGGAGATCAGCCCATTGGCCGGTGAAAAGTGTGACAGGACGTGACATAAGTGGAGTGGATTTAAAAAGTTGGGCGCAGCATGGATGGAAGCCCACGACGAAATAAAGCAAAAACGTGAAGAAGAAGAAAGTGATCAGTGGTTAGAAAAAATTCGCAGAATTCGCGAGCTTTGCGTTTCACTTCCACCAAAAAATCACAACTCCCCTTCAACCAAATCCTCCAGCGTCTGACGTTTCCGAACAACCGTTGCCGTTGCTCCTTCCACGAGAATTTCCGCAGGGAGCGGGCGGGAATTGTAGTTCGACGCCATGACAAAGCCGTAGGCTCCAGCAGACATCAGAGCCACGTGATCTCCGGGTTGGAAGTCTGGAAGCTCCCGATCTTGGCAGAAGAAATCTCCGCTTTCGCAAATGGGACCTACGACATCGACTTTGAAACGCTCCCTACTTTTCGGCTCCACCAAAGGAACAATTTCGTGATGGCCTTCGTAAAGCGCCGGGCGAATGAGATCGTTCATGCCGGCATCGACGATTTTGAACGTTTTTGCAGAACTTTTTTTCTCGTAAAGGCATTTGGTGAGGAGCACGCCCGCATTACCAACGACGTAGCGACCCGGCTCTAACAAAATTTTCAATCCTAGATCTTTCAAGCGCGGCACCAGCTCTTTGCCGTAACGCTCGATGGTCAATGGGCGCTCGTCTTCAGGCTGATTTTGCCACCAATCAATAGCCCCCGATGCGAGAGATTCTTGATAAACAATTCCGATACCACCGCCGATGGACCAGAACTCGATCCCGTGGCGTTGCTTTAGCTCAGTGACTAATGGAATGACTTTTTCCACCGCCTCGATAAACGGAGAAATGGAAGTGAGCTGCGAGCCGATGTGCATTTGTAAGCCACGCAGTTTGATGTTTTTCAGCTCCTTGGAGGCACGCTCGTAAAGATCTAAGATCGCGCCGAAATCGACGCCGAATTTATTCTCTGATTTTCCGGTGGAGATATACTTATGCGTCTTCGCATCGACGTTCGGATTCACCCGCACCGCAGCGGGAGCGATCATGCCCAGTTCGCCAGCCACTTCATTTAAATAGCGCAGCTCTTCTTCGCTTTCGACATTGAAGGAGTAAATCCCCTTTTCGAGCGCATAAATGATTTCATCACGAGTTTTCCCGACGCCTGCAAACGTGCAATGTGCTGGATCCCCGCCAGCCTTGATGACGCGAAAAAGCTCCCCACCAGAAACGATGTCGAAGCCTGCGCCATGCGTTGCTAACAGCCGCAAAACCGAAAGATTGGAGTTCGCCTTCACCGCGTAGGCGACCTCGTGGTCGATTTCACCCAGAGCGGCGTCGAGACGTTTGTAGTGATCTAAAATCGTGCCTGCAGAATAAACATAAAGCGGCGTGCCGTACTCAGCAGCCAGCGTGGAAAGATCGATATCTTCGCAGAATAGAGAACCGTTTTGTAAGAGAAACCGTGCATCGGGAGAGGGAAATAAAGGTGAAATGACTAAGGGTAAAGAAGAAGATTTAGACATTAGAGTTCTTTCACCATTCATGAAATCTTTAACAGGGGGCGCACGCTTCTAGCGTGCTCCCTTCCGCATCCCTGCGGAAGGGTTTTGAAAAGCCTCCGCGAAGCGCAAGTTCAATCCGAGATGCGAAGAATTCCCGGCAGGATGCCGGAAATGGCACGCTGGAAGCGTGCGCCCCCCCGAATCAAGAAAGATTTCTAACCATTTCAGCCCAGAAATCCCGTCAGTGGGCTGGTGGCACTGGCGTGATCGAGTGGTTCGGGAAGGCCGAGCTCGTAGGCTTCGCGGCCAGCTTCGACGGCTTTTTTGAAAGCTAGCGCCATCCTCACAGGATCGCTGGCGATGGCGATGGCGGTATTGATCAGGACGGCATCTGCTCCTAGCTCCATCGCTTCGGCAGCATGGCTCGGTGCTCCTAATCCAGCATCGATGATGACTGGGACGGTGGCTTGATCGATAATGATGCGGATTTGATCGCGAGTGACCACGCCTTTGTTCGAACCGATCGGCGCTCCCAATGGCATGACGGTGGCCGTTCCGACTTCTTGCAAACGCTTCGCCAAAACTGGATCTGCATTGATGTAGGGCAAAACGACGAATCCTTCTTTGACGAGGATCTCAGCGGCTTTGAGCGTCTCGATGGGATCCGGTAAAAGATAAGTCGGATCGGGATGAATCTCTAATTTCACCCATTTCGGTAATCCCGCAGCGGCGGCGAGACACGCCAATCTCACAGCTTCCTCCGCATTCATCGCTCCGCTGGTATTTGGCAGGAGTAAGTATTTTTCGGAATCGATGAACTCCAAAATGTTTGCGTACGGATCGTGCTTCCCAGTCAAATCCGCACGGCGCAGGGCCACAGTGACGATCTGCGTGCCACTCGCCGCGAGAGTATCTCGCATCGATTCGTTCGAAGGGAATTTCCCTGTGCCAAGGAACAGCCGGGATTGAAATTCGCGACCCGCGATGGTGAGCGTGGACATGATGGGAGATGAAGAAGGGAAATAGATTTCGCCACAAGTGGCTCTAAAATTCGCAGGCGAATTCTAGGAAGATCTCAATTCCGCTTGAAGGTTCCTTTGCTCTTGGAGCCTTCTTCAGATTGCTTGATCATGTAAGTATTTTTGCCGATAAAATTCAAAGTTCCAGTGATTGTAGAACCCTGATCATCCTCGGCACTCACGGTTAAAGTATTACCTGAAAAACTCCAATTTCCGCGCACTGTCGATACTACCCTGCCTTGGAATTTTAGGACGCTGAGAAGATCTCCATTCGGAAAATAAGTCGTCGTAAATGAAGCGGATTGCCCATCTGCCGAAGCTTTTCCCGTGCTTTTGATCCCCGTTTTTGAAAGACCTTGTTGGTTTCAGTCACTTTGACCGTGAACTTTTCACCATCGGAAATTTCTGTAATGGTGCCTTTCCACGAGCCAGCTAGTTTTTTGATCGTGGCAGCCTGAACTGAGGCGAGAGATAGGATGGAGAAAGCGAGGATTGAGGCGAATTGTTTAAAGTTCATTGATGTGAGATTTAAATGAGTGAAATACGGATGCGGCCAATGGCTAGCCGAAAAAAACGCCCGGGAAAGGCCAAAAGAACGGAAATCAGAGAAATTTCCTGCGGGTTTTATCTCTCTACAATTCCATGGCATAGCGAAGAGCCGTTCGCACTTCATTGAGAGGTTCGCCAAAAATCACTCCCACTTTTTCACGCAGCTCGTGATGCTGAATCGCTTGCAGACCTTGGACATTGGCAAAACTTTTCGCTTTAAAAAAGGGACGTGCTGGAAGCTCAACTTCGTAGGAAGAATCCCGATTCGCCGTCGTAATCGGAACGCAGATACTCAGCGCTCTGGGCGCATCGGAATCTTCTCGGGAAACTACTAGCATCATTCTGACCTTCCCCCCCATTCCAAGATCGACCCGGTAAACTTCGCCGGGCTTAGTCATCATAAACAGAATCTAGAGTGGACTGCCTCATCGAATTTGAAACCAACAAGTCACTATTCGGAGGAACCTCGACGGAGAAAGGGAGCCCCCGGCGGAGGCGAACTTGACTCAAAAACATTCGGATCGCCTCGGTAGTGCTAATTCCTAATGTTTCAAAAATTTTTTCTGCATCTGTCTTGAGCTCTGATTGAACTCTTGCTCTCACGACAGCTTCTTTCATAGCGCAAATGTAGCCAGATCGAGCCACACGACAATCTCGTTTTTAGACAAAATTTAATTTCACAGGAAAGTTCCACCTGCTTGTGAAATTTTTCACAAAGCACGCTTGCCGCGCCGGGGCTAGAAGAACATAGTCCGCGCGAACGCAGCTGGGCATTTCAGACACACGCCCGGTATTCTTATCATTATGAGCGACACACCTTCGGCGATCGGAGAAATGAAACTGCCTAAAGACCTAGCTGCCGAGAAAGGCATGGTCAACGTCCAGATCGACGGCGTTTGGCACCAATTTCTTAAGGGAACACGGATGATCGAAGCCTGCAAACAGGCGAAAATCACCGTCCCGCATTATTGTTATCATCCAAAGCTCAGTTCGCCGGGAAACTGCCGGATGTGCCTCGTCCAAATGGGAATGCCGCCCCGCCCCGCTCCCGGCCAAGAGCCGACGCGTGACGAAAACGGCTACGAAATCATCGGCTGGATGCCGCGCCCAGTCATCGCTTGCGCTAATACCGTAGGCGAAAATATGGGAATCCGCACCACGGGAGATCTCGTGGAGAAATGCCGCGAAGGCGTCATGGAATTTCTCCTGATCAATCACCCGCTGGACTGCCCGATTTGCGACCAAGCAGGAGAATGCCGCCTCCAAGAGCAATCGGTGCAACACGGACGCGGCGTTTCCCGCTTCGTGGACATGAAGGTGAAAAAGCCGAAAAACGTCGAGATCGGCCCGCGAATCCGGCTGGATGACGAACGCTGCATCATGTGCAGCCGCTGCATCCGCTTCATGGATGAAGTCGCTAGCGATCCAGTGCTCGGTTTCACGCAGCGCGGCACTCACACCACGTTGACCGTCCATCCAGGGCGTTTATTGGATTCAAATTACTCGCTCAACACGGCAGATATTTGCCCGGTCGGCGCGCTGACATCGAACGACTTCCGCTTTCAAATGCGCGTCTGGTTCCTCAAGGAAACGCCAACGATCGACGTTAACTGCGGCACCGGAACCAACATCACTGTCTGGACTCGTGGAAATAAAATTCACCGCATCACGCCGCGTCTGAACGATGAGGTGAACTCCGCCTGGATGCCTGATTCGCATCGATTAAATTTCCACTATATCGACAGCGACGCCCGCCTGACCGAGCCGCTCTTCCGGGGGGCACACGCTTCCAGCGTGTCCCGTTCTGCTTCCAGCGGAACGGAATCTTCTCTCCACGCAGCCGTTTCCTGGCCCGACGCCATCCAACAAGCCGCCACATCCATCAAGTCTTTCCCTGCCGAGCAAATCGCGATCATCGCCTCTGGCCGCATGACGAATGAAGAGCTGCTTCTTTCCCGCGTCCTAGCCGAGACGATTGGCACGGTGAACGTCTCGCTGGTTCCGCGTTTTTCCGAG
>JAAURL010000158.1 GCA_012032235.1 Akkermansiaceae bacterium
ACTTAAGCTTTGGAAAAAGGCAGTTAAGCTTGCTGATGTTCCGATTTGTTGGCATCGATGCATGGGGCATAGATTCCACCCGTGCTGCGCACCAAACCGCGATAGGCCAAGCCGCTTTCGCCATTTTGAAATCGTCAGCCCTTGCCGAAATGATGATTCCTGTGGGTGTTTTTGCCCAGGGAGAATTTTATATCACCCGTAAATGTCTCGGCTCCGCACCGACTACAGAGTGGTTCGGCACGTGTTGGTCAAAGGTGACTAGCTGACCTTCATTTTTCACCGCAAGAGCTAGTAAATAAACATCAGTGAGATGGCGTGAGGAAATGAGGTGAGACAGCTGGAAGCGTGAAGTATTTCGCACTGTTAGATCGTCTATCCAGAACGCGTGATCGGTATGCTCGGCGAAATAGGAGAGCCTGGCTGTAATGTCGTCTACAGAGAAGTTGTCCTCTTTTGAATAGGCCGTAGAACTCATGATCCGTACCAGTCCATTTTCCGTTAGCGGACAAGAAGCCCATGCCCGGGAAGAGGCTGCCCACCATTGATGAGCCCGCTGGTGAAATGCATGCCCAGCATCCAGAAGTGCGATGAGCACGTTCACATCGAGCAAGCAGCGAATCATATTCCTTCATCCTCCATGAGGCGTTGGATGTGCTCGGTCGTGATGATTTCCTTGCGAAATGGCAAGACAGGGATGCCGTTTTTCATGGTATATGGCTTATCGGCGGAGAGTTGGGTCGTAGTTTCAGACCTCACCCCACGACGGAAAAATTCAGAGATCACTTTTCCTGCGGTCTTGCGCTCCTTCGCCGCAAGCTCCTTTGCCGCAGCCAGCACGTCCGCATCGATGTCGAGAGTGGTCCTCATGCACTTGATGCAAATGCATCTGATGCAGTGATGCAATGCCAAAGTTTCTAGACTTGTCTGTCCAAATAAGTCGGCACGAATAGGAATAACCCATTCACTCTGGAGCGCCTTCGCAATATCCCTCCTTGTCATATTCCAATCTGTACCTTTACTTGATTGGTATGTTTAAAACCCTTCGCCGCTATCAGAAGCCCATTTTTCTTACTGTGGGCATTCTCGCTATCTTGGGCTACATCGGCATCAAGACGCCTGCGGTGCGAGATCCAGCTGCTAAATTTCTCGATGTGCAGACCGCGGAGCTGGCGAAGAAAATTTCTCCAGAAAATGCGAAGGAAATCCACGATCTTCTCATCCACCCGGGAGACTGGTTTGGCGCGGGATGGGAGTCGCTCATGCTGGCAAGCTGGAATCCTTGGAAATGGAAAGGCGATGGTTTACACGACAATTATTTCAAACTCCAAAAATCCAAAGACCCGGCTGACCAACAAAAGCTAGCGCAGATCCACAAGTTTGCCGATGAGTGGTTCCAACGTATTTTGGAAAGGCATCCGGAGATGGCCGTCACCTATAAAGACGTGCCTGCAGAGCAAAACGGGTTTCTGAAATTATTCGATTTGTTTGATCGATTCGACGGTCAGGAAAATCCGTATAAAATCCCGCAAGAGCTTTCAGATTATTTTAGCAATCCGGAACGCTGGAATGCTGAAGCAGCAAAAACCTATCTCGCTCAAAACCGCGCGCTCGTCGATGAGATCCGCAGCATTGGCTTGCTCCCTGAACAATCGGTAAAAGGATTAGATCCTCTTCGGCTGGGATTTTTCTCCGTGAACTTGGCCAGAAGAAGCTCAAACATTCTTGAGATGGAAGCGCGTCTGGCTGCTGAGCGCGGCGATCAGGCCGCCGCGTTGCAATCGATGCTTGCGGTTCAAGGACTGGCCAACCACTTCGACCAGATCGAAACTCCTTCATTGCTTCATGCCACAGTTGGGATTTTTGTCAGATTAACAGCCCAAGACTTTCTATTCTCCCAGATCCTGCCTGCGCTACCCCCTGAGTCTCGCGATATTGCTGCATGGGAAAAAGCCATGAACTTCACTCCGCAGCCACCTGCATATCTTGGAAAACTGACGAAAGGCGAATGGCACGCGGCACTACAATCTCTAGCTTTACCGATCTTTTCTGCCCCGGAAGATCGGTATACACCACCTGATCCAGATGCATTCGTGGATGCCTACACTTCATATTTTCAGCGACGCATTGATACCCTCCAAAGCACTCATCTCAAAGATTTAGCACTGCCGGTACCTGATATAAGTGTAGAAACCCTCGGACTTTCTCGAAATAGCCGCAAGCTTGCTAATCTCATGATTGTTGGCATAGATGAATGGGGCAAAGGTTGCACCCGTGCTGCACACCAAACCGCGATGAGCCAGGCCGCCTTCGCAATCATGAAAGGCCAGCCCGTGCCGAATGATCCTGTCTATGGCTTGCCGTATCGCTGGGATCCAACGACCCGCCAGCTCACCGCACCGAGCCATGCTGCTTTAGACCAGCTGTCAATTAAACCCATCACCTTGCCGAAGTGATGGGTTTAAATGAAACAGACTTTTTAATTCATGAGACACTACATTTTTCTCGCTGCGGGGCTCGCTATTGGGGCCGTCGGTTCCATGCTATTCGTCCAAAGTATGCCGCCTGAGGAGGGATCTGCGGAGGAGAGGGTGATCAAGTTAGAAGCCGAGCTGAAGAAGGCATCTAACCGCGCCATGGCGCTCTCTGGAAATACGAAAAGCCGCCGCACGGAATCGATCAGCGATGGAACGAAAGCAATTGCGGAGAGAATCCGCGAGGGCAAACCAGTCACGACCAATGATGTGCTGCGGCTGATGCAGCCATTGATTCGTGATCTTTCGCCCTTGTTTGAACGCATACGTGCCAAAGAGCTGCAAAAAGAGTCCGACACGATCGCCGGAGAAATCGCACGGAAGTATGGGCTGAATGAATCCCAGCAAGCGTCACTGAAAAAATGGTTAGAGCAAAGAGCCGTCGATGAATCGAAGCGCTATACGGATCTTCTTTCTAGTAAAGGCACCACGGCAGAGGATCTGGCAAAGATGATGACAGATGTGCGGTTAGAAGATGGCTTGGAACAGTTTATGGCCACCACGCTCAGTCCTGATAAGTTGGCTGCTTTTAAGGCAAACCAAATGTTAGAAAAAGTGGAGCGGGTGCAAGCAGAAGCGGATATGAAAGTGCAGCGACTCGGCACGATGGTGGATCTGGATGAGAACCAGCGCGGGCAAATTTTTGGCCTCATGGCCAGAGGCTCACGTGATTTTGATCCGGCGATGCGCTTTGAAGGACTGGGCACAAGTATTACGGCTTTTTCATCGGGAAGTTCGAAAGAAGAAGCCATTCTCAGCATTCTACGCCCGGATCAGATTTCGAAATATCATGATGAAAAAGCGAAGCGCAAAGCTGATGCGGAAAAATACATCGGGGAGCTGGGCTTGAGCTTGCCGGAGAATTTCGATCCGCTTGAATAAGCTTATGGATGAAACACCCGCGATCGATATCCGCTGTTTGAGAGTGGACTACGGGGACTTCGTGGCCGTGAATGATCTAACACTCCGCGTGCCACATGGTGAAGTTTTTGGTCTGGTAGGGCCGAACGGAGCAGGGAAGACGAGTACCTTTCGCGTGCTGGCGACCTTGATGGAGCCAACTTATGGCGAGGTGATCCTGAGTGGCGTAGATGTGTTAGAAAACCAGGAAGAAGCCCGCCGGATCACCGGCTACATGCCGGATCTAGCGCCTGTTCCATCAGATTTAAAAGTGTGGGAATTTCTGGAATTTTATGCGTCTGCTTATCGCTTAGGAAGTCATGCGCAACGGCGAGAGCGGGTGGCGGAGTGCCTCGCAGAAGTTTCTCTAACAGATTGGCGTAATAGCTGGTGCAATCAGCTTTCCCGTGGCCAGACGCAGCGTCTTGTCTTGGCAAAAACACTGCTGCATCGGCCCAGGGTCTTGATCCTAGATGAGCCTGCCAGTGGGCTGGATCCTCTCGCACGGCGGGAATTACGCCAAGCTCTGCAAAAGCTGGCCCGTGCTGGCGCGACTATTTTTGTCAGCTCTCACATCCTCAGTGAGCTGGCAGAAATGTGCACCTCGCTCTGTGTGATGAATCGAGGGAAGCTCCTCGCATCTGGCACTGTGCAAGAAGTGCGCGAGCAGTTAGGCAGCAATGAAAGAACCCTAACAGCTACACTGCTCTACCAGGCGCAGGCCGCGGCGGACTGGCTAGCTGCACAGCCTGCGGTGGCTGCGGTTCAAGTATCGAGCAATCAAGTGACATTCCGCTATACTGGCAGTGATGAAGAGCAGGCAGACCTAATGATAGGCCTGATGCAAAGTGGTGCACGGGTCCGTTCCTTTGAAGAAAAAGGCTCATCCTTTGAAGACCTCTTGGTACAAGTCGCAGAAAATAACCGCATCGCTTCATGACGGAAAACTCACGAACTCAGCCCGACCGCATGGAATCGATCAGCGTGTGGAAAATTTGGGATAATCCTATTTTCCGGCGTTACTGCCAGACTCGCTTGCGTCTGCGTGGACTGTCGATTGCGCTGCTCATCACGAGTTTGCTGGCTGGGTTTTTATTTTTCACCACGCGGGCAGCATCCCTTTATCGGGCAGATCTTAGCGTGTCTGATGCAGAGCGCAGCACCTTGATCCCGCTGTTGGTACTGCAGGCGTGCATTCTCTTTTTGTTAGGAACGGCCCAAGTTTCTGGTGGCATCACGGCAGAGAAAGATGAGGGCGTAATCGATTACCAAAGACTCATTCCGATGACGCCGCTGGCGAAAGTGTTGGGCTATTTATTTGGCCTGCCGATTCGTGAGTATGTGATGTTTTGTGCGACGCTTCCTTTTACCGCATGGGCGATATGGAAAGGTCAGATCGCGGTTGCTGCCTGGTTGCCGCTTTATGTGGTGATATTGATTTCTGCACTGGCGTATCATCTAACAGCTCTAGTCACAGGCACGATTGCTAAAAATCGGCGCTGGGCATTTCTGATCTCGATTGGCCTAGTCTTCAGTCTCTACACGGTGGTTCCGCTGATGTCTCGGTTCGGCTTTGTGTTTTTCAAATACCTTACGATTCGGCCCGTTTTGGATGAGGCAATGCCAGGCCTTTTGCCGCGCACGGCAGGTGCTTTCGTGAAGGTGGGGCAAAACCTAGCGCCGGATGTGAAGTTCTTTAATCTGAATTTCCCGGAGGCTGTCTTTACGATCATTTGCCAAGGGGTGCTGATCTTTATCTTTATCGTGATGCTATGGCGCAAGTGGCAGCGCCATGAGTCGTTGCTTCTTGGGAAGACTTGGGCGACGGGTCTATTTATCTGGGTGCAGATCTTACTGTTAGGAAATGCGTTGCCTCTCATCGAGCCAGGAACTCTTTTCCCATCGCGAGAAATGTTTAGCCAGATGAAAATGATGAATGGCTGGCGGCCGGAGCCGGAAGAAGCGGTGGGCATGTCGAGTCTTTATGGGGTGGTTACGTTGGCTTTCTTATTCATCATACTGAAGATCATCACTCCTTCGTTCGATATTCAGGTACGGGGTTGGCGCAGGGCACGGAAAGAAGGACGCTCTTCTTTGCCGCTCTTGTCGGATGCTGCTAGCGCATACGGCTGGGTGGTAGTGATGAGTCTGGCAGGAGCCATCGGATGGTATATTTTCACCCAAGGTCTGATGGAGTCTCATTGGTTTCCGGGGCATGATTTGGCGTGGAGCGTTTTAGTTTTCTATATCTTGGTGATGCTCTCTAGCAGCCTGGGATTACAAACTCTGTTGGAAGCGAAGGGTGGGCGCGCTGTGGTGTTGATGATTATTTTGATCGGCGTGATGCCATTGATGATCGGAACGGTTTTAAGTGTTTCAAATAACCGTCTGATCCCTGCTGCAGCATGGATCGCCGGGGCCTCGCCCATCAGCTCACCGGTGTATGCTTCTGCCGTCCTCATGAGTCTCAGCGAGCTGCCAGCGAACTTGGCACGCGCTTTGCCCAGAGCTTTCTATTTCTGGCAAGCGGTGTTTGCCATCACTGCGGTGTGGTTGACGTTTCGCTTATTGATTGCCCGCAAGCGCATCGCCGAAAGCACGGTAGGGGGTGGTGCTTCTGCTAGCGGAAGTAAAGATCGATGATCAAAAAGGGGTGCGTGTTGCTCCCCGACTTTTCTGATAAAAGCCGCATCGCCGGGATTGAAGAAGGAGATCCCTTGAACCAAGCAGAAAACTAAGGGCGATTTAAAAGTTGCGGCCGGACAAATCACAAATCAATCATGAGGCTTGCGTGCCGGGCTGTCACACGGCAACTTTTTTCCAACTTCATTATGAGCGAACGACGAGTCGTTATTACCGGCATAGGATGCCTCACTCCACTTGGCAACGACTTGAGCACGACTTGGGACGGGCTTAAGGCTGGGCGTAGTGGCATTTCCACCATCACGAAAATCGATCCAGCTCCGTTTGATTGCAAAATCGCGGGACAGATCCTCAATTTCGACGCAGACGGCTATTTCCGCGTTCCGAAAGATGCTCGCCGCGCGGATCCATATGTGCAATACGCCGTAGCAGCTTCGAAAATGGCGATGGAGGATTCCGGGGTTGATGTCTCGAAGATCGATCCTCGCCGTTTTGGTGTCATGGTTGGCAGCGGCATCGGTGGACTGACCACTCTGGAAAACGAGCACACTGCCTATTTAAATAAAGGACCGAAACGCGTTTCCGCTTTCACCATCCCGATGATGATTTCCAACATCGCCAGCGGAATTATTTCCATGGAATACGGGCTCCTAGGGCCGAATATGGTCATCGTCACGGCCTGTGCGACATCGAACCACAACATCGGCGAAGCCTGGCGGATCATTAAATTTGGTGATGCAGATGCTTTTGTGTGTGGAGGCGCGGAGGCCGCAGTCCTCCCGCTGGGCTTGGCTGGATTCGGAAATATGAAAGCGCTCAGCACCCGCAATGACGACCCGCAAGGAGCATCGAGACCTTTCGACAAAAATCGCGATGGCTTCGTCATGGGAGAAGGGGCCGGAGTCGTCGTTATTGAAGAGCTCGAACACGCGAAGAAGCGCGGAGCGAAAATTTATGCGGAGCTCATCGGCTACGGTGTCAGCGCAGATGCCTACCACCTCAGCGCTCCATCTCCCGATGGGAGCGGTCCAGCCTATGCCATCGAGATGGCACTGCGCCACGGCAGGAAAAATCCCACAGACGTAGATTATCTCAATGCCCATGCCACCTCCACAGGTCTAGGCGACGTCGCGGAAACTAAAGCGATC
>JAAURL010000159.1 GCA_012032235.1 Akkermansiaceae bacterium
AGAAACATTGATTTTCCCGGCGCGGATCGATTTGACCTCGGTGCCTTTTAGTTCTAGTCCAGCCTCATATTTTTCCAAGATATGGAAATCCCGCCCGGCTTTCCGGTTGGTAGCGATTTCCGCACTCATGAGAGGATTTTTAGAAGGTCAGCTCTGCTAGGGAGCTTCTCTGTCGATGAGTTTGATTTTGCCTTCGATGATTTCAGTGAGGGCAATATCCGCAATACCCATGCTAGGACGGACTGCGGTGAGTGGGGAGCGGCCGCTGTTCAGCTGTTTCACGCGTTGCGAAACGAGGTTGATCAAAACAAGTGGATCAGTGACAACTTCAGAGGCCTTTTCGAGAAGATCGCTTTTCATATGGGAGCCGGGAAATCGCGAAATTGGCGGTGCTTGCTCAAACGGGATGACGTTTTCGGGATGCACGGACGGTTTTTTTCGCTCAAAAGAATAAATTTATTTTTCCGACGAAAGCCGCCGGGCGGACGGTGAAACCAGAGAATAGACTTTCTGACAAGCCTTATCTGGTTCTTTTCTACGGTTTTTTCAGAGAAATTTTCCTACTTCGGCATGAGGTCGATCCCGAATTTCCGCAAAACGATGACGGTGAGCCAGAAAAGAGCGATGGTGATCGCGCAGTTAGCAGCCATCGCCGCCCAGAATCCCCAGCCATTTCGCATCATCCACGGGAAAATGAGAAACATCGGCAGGGTAGGGAGGACGAACCAGAAAGTGCCTTCAGCGTGGTTGGCGAGCCGCTCCGGGGTTTGTCGGGATTGATGCATCCAGATCATCGCGAGGATGGAAGTGAACGGGAGAGCAATGAGCAGGGCGGAAAGGCGATCATTGACGAGCTGGACTTTGTTCACCAACACGATGATGAGCGCGCTGAGGAAAATTTTCCCGATGTCGAGCGGCGTGAAGGAGAAAATTTTATCCCAAGGAATTTGGCTCATCGTGGTGAAGGGAGCTTGCTGTTTTTCAGAGGATGAAGGAAATTCGCGTCGATGCAAGCTGTCTCTCGAATCGCTGCCCTCGCTCTCCTTTTTATCGCAGGAAATTTGGCTCAAGCCGCTGATCTCACCGCCGGGCAAAAGGCGGCGATCGGGAAAAAAATTTGGCAAAACGAATGTGCTGGGAGCGTCGCGGGATTGACGACATGGAATGCGGGAGAGGAATTTCCCTCCCTCGGGATCGGGCATTTCATTTGGTATCCGGCGGGTTTTAAAGGTCGTTTCGAGGAAAGCTGGCCGTCGTTTGTGGCGTTTGCTAATCAACGCGGAGTGGAGGTGCCAGCTGTCGGCAGGGAGCGACATAGCCCATGGCGCAGCAAGGCGGAATTTCAGGCGGATTTTAAAAGCGAGCGGATGACTGCGTTGCGGAAATGGCTGGCGGGAAACGTGACCTTGCAGACGGATTTCATCATGGCTCGCTCGCGGGCGGCATTGCCGAAAATCCTAGCGGCTGCTCCCGGGAGCGAGCGGCAGCGAATCGAGGCGAATTATCATAAAGTCTCCTCTTCGGCGCAGGGGACTTACGCCTTGATCGATTATGTAAATTTCAAAGGGGAAGGCACGAACGTCGCCGAGCGTTACAACGGCCGCGGCTGGGGGATTCTCCAAGTGTTAGGAGAAATGAAAGACGTGCCATCCGGGAGCGCCGCAGCTATGGAATTTTCTGCTGCTGCGAAACGCGTCCTCTCCCGGCGCATTCAAAATGCTCCCGCGGCCCGCGGAGAAAAGCGTTGGGAAGCAGGCTGGCACAATCGCTGCGCGACCTATGCGCGGCCGTTGTAGAAATTTTTTGAAGGAGCGAACGATCAAATTGATCTGAATGTGGACGCATTACGAATGATTTGAGCGTTTTCGCGATTGGACCTTTTCATTTCCTGATTCATGCTCCGCGCATGATTTCCCAAGGTCTATTGTCTCAGAAAATTTTCGCTGTTGCTAAAGAGTTCATTCCGGGCGGGGTGAATTCTCCTGTTCGTGCGTTTCGGAATGTGGGAGGAGAACCGTTTTTCGTTCGTCGCGCAGCAGGGAGCCGGATCGAGGATATTGATGGGAAGCACTACATCGATTACATCGGCTCGTGGGGGCCTAACATTTTAGGACATGCGCCAGTCGTGATTACCAATACGATCCATGAAGTCGCGAAGAGCGGAATCTCGTTTGGGATTCCAAATATGTTCGAAGTGGAGATGGCGCGGACGATTTGTGATTGGGTGCCATCGGTGGAAAAAGTGCGAATGTGTTCCTCTGGCACGGAGGCGACGATGTCTGCCATTCGGTTAGCTCGCGGATTCACCAAGCGCGATTACATCGTGAAATTCGATGGCTGCTACCATGGTCATAGTGACTCGCTGTTAGTCGCAGCGGGTTCCGGCGCATTGACTCATGGCGAGCCAGATTCCGCGGGAGTGCCGAAGTCTTTTGCGGAGAAAACCATCGTCCTTCCCTACAACGATGTGGAAGCGCTGGAGAATTTATTTTCACGTCGTGGCGAGGAAATCGCAGCGATGATCGTGGAGTCGTATCCTGCGAATGCGGGCTTGGTTTTCCCACGAGCTGGCTATCTGGATTTGCTTTCTTCCATTACGAAAAAGCACGGTGCGTTGCTGATTTTCGACGAAGTCATGACTGGTTTCCGGCTGGGAAAAGCAGGCGTGCAGGGATTGGAAAATCTAACACCAGACTTGAGCTGTTTTGGAAAAGTCATTGGCGGCGGTTTGCCCGTGGGGGCTTTTGGCGGTCGCGCTGATGTGATGGATTTGCTCGCGCCGATCGGCCCTGTCTATCAGGCCGGAACGTTGAGCGGGAATCCATTAGCAATGGCGGCAGGACTGGCACAGTTAAAGGAGCTGAATGATCGCTCAGGTTTTGCGCGGCTGGATTCACTGGGAGCCCATTTCGAGAAAGGATTGCGTCAGCTTCTCACGAAAAAAGGCGTGCCGCATCGCTTGAATCGCGTGGGCTCCATGTTCTGTCTCTTTTTCACCGATCGGGAAATCGTCAATGTGAACGACGTGATGAAACAAGATCTCGAGTTCTTCAAAAAGTTCTTCTGGGGTTGCCTAGACAAAGGCATTTATCTCGCTCCATCGCCGTATGAAACTGGGTTCATTTCTCTCGCCCACACCGAGGCAGACCTTGATGATACGCTGACGGTGTTTGAAGAAGTGTTAGGGGGAATTTGATCAGGAAATGAATTTGACCATTTTTCTAGTCAATTATAAGCTGTGATCAATGAAGACGAAGCAAGTTAGTATTTCTGAGTTCAAGGCTCACTGCACAGAAGAAATCCGAACTCTAGAAAAAGGCGGATTCGCCATCGAGCTGACTCGACATGGCAAAAGAGTGGCTTTGATTACTCCGGTAAGCCCCGAAACTGATTCTGGAATGAAAAGCTGGCTGGGTAGCTGTAGAGACACGGTGAAGTATGGCGAAAAATATCAACACGATGGGCCAGCGTGGAATGAAAAGGATTGGGAGCCGAATAAAAAATCCTGTTTTCATAGGATCAATCTACAGGATCTATTAGCCTAAAAAGGAAAATGGATTTAGCCGCGAAAAGGCACAAAGTGCACAAAAAGAAAGAGTTTTAGCAATGACATGATTCAAAAGAGCTCACTCAAAAAGTGAAGCCAAAATTCAAGATCATCATTTCATAACTCTCTAAAAATCTGTGAAATCCGTGTAATCTGTGGTTAAAAAATTCTTTTCTATTTTCCTTTCCAGGATTAGATATGGTTGCCACTTTCATAGCTGGAAGCGATCTTCCGCCGGGGTGTGGCCGATGGAAATTTGCACTTCGCCGTTAGCAGAGAGGTGAGTGAGGCAATGGTAGACGTCTTCAGGATCGGCGTCGATTTCGGTGGCGATGTTGTCTGCGGTTTTCGCGGTGGCGGTGAGGTGTCCCCGGACTTTATTGAGAGTTTCTAGGAAGGCTCCCGCGGCTTTTTTCCCTGCTTCTACGCCGGGTTGGTGATAGGCGTTGATGTTGACTAGGGAGGCGTAGAAGGAGACGGCGCGCTCGAAAAGAGCGATCAGCAGGCCGAGCTGGAAGGGCGTGACTTCCGGGATGGAAATGGTGACAGATTTGCGGTCAGAGCTGTAAAGCGCCTTGCGAGTTCCGCGGAGGAAGCCTTGGAGATAATCGGCGCTGGTGGTGCCGGGATCGACTTCGATGCTGTGACCGTCGCGGCCTTTGCGGACTTCGATAAAGGTGGCGAAGAAATTGTTCACGCCATCGCGGAGTTGTTGGATGTAGGCGTGTTGATCGGTGGAGCCTTTATTTCCATAAACGGCGATGCCTTGGTTGACGCGGTTCCCATCGAGATCGTGCTCCTTGCCGATGGATTCCATGACGAGCTGCTGGAGATATTTAGAAAAAAGGACGAGGCAGTCTTTGTAAGGAAGGACGACCATGTCTTTTTCACCTTTTCCGTTCGTGGCGCTGTGCCAAGCGATGGCCAATTGCATCGCGGCATTGTTCGATGCGTCTTGCTTGCGGGTTTCCAGATCCATCGCAGCAGCTCCGGCTAACATTTCATCGATGTCGATTCCTTGGAGCGCGGCGGGAACAAGACCGACGGTGGAAAGAACAGAAGTGCGGCCACCGATCCAGTCTTCCATCGGAAAGCGGGCGAGGAAATGGTGAGAAACAGCGTATTGATCCAGTTTCGAGCCTTCTCCTGTGACGGCGACGGCGTGTTTCCCGAAGTCGAGCCCAGCTGCTTCGAAAGCGGTCTTTGCTTCTAACATTCCATTGCGGGTTTCTGCGGTGCCGCCGGATTTCGAAATGACGAGGACGAGAGTTTTGGCGAGGCCGATTTTAGAAAGCTTGGAAATGACCGTGTCGATGCCTGCGGGATCGGTATTATCGAAAAAGTAAATCGGGAGCAGAGCGTTTTGGCCGATGGCCTCGGTGACGAGCTGCGGGCCGAGGGCCGAACCGCCGATACCAATCAGGAGAAGCTGTTGGAAATTTCCCTCTGAATGGATTTTTTTAGCGAATGATTTGAGAGCGGCGAGAGGCTCCGTGATGGCTTTTCTGAGATCTTCGTTCGGGGCGAGGGCGGCATTGCGGAGCCAGTAGTGACCGACCATGCGGCCTTCATCGGGATTGGCGATGGCTCCCGATTCCAGAGCGACCATGTCGGAAAATGCCTTGGAAATCTTTGGTTGCAGCGCCGCCACGTCGTTGGGAGCGATGTCCATCAGCGAAAGATCGAGAGAGAAACCGTGCTGAGGATAACGGACGATGGATTGGTTGTAAGATTGCCAGGACATGGTGAGATCAGGGATGGAATTTTGGAATGCGCGGAACCTGAATCGAATCGAGAGAATGATCAATCACGAGATCATTCCACGGTATGAATTTTAAGTCGGGAGCAGATTAGTGGAGGTCATGGAAAAGTGCCGAGTGAGTAGTGACCCGATAAGATACGAAGAGTTTATTATTTCTCTTCCTGCTCTCGATGTTCGATGTGCTCTCCCTCCTCCACGGCGTGCTCTGGGCTGCGGCCGTTGTTTTCTAGTAGAATGAAAACTTCGTTCTGAACGCTCTCGATTTGGCTGAGCGGGATATTCGGGTCTTTGACGATGAATACTTCTCCCGTTTTGCGATGTTCGTAAACGCGGAGAATCCCGGTGGGAGTTGGCTGGCTGTCGGTTTCGCGGAGGAGCTTTTGGCGCTCTAGCATCACGGCCAAAATGAAGCGAGCGTTCTCGGTGTGATCCTCGTCTTCCTCCACCAGGCGTTGGAGGATCTCCTCCGCGCTGAGCTTTTCCACCGGGTTTTCTGTCTCATTTCCCATCGGGGCAGAAAAGGTGGTGCGCCAAAAGGAGAAGGGCTTTTCTCCAGATTCTTGGGTGGTTTTCCAACCGTCCGCGCAGTAGTCGCGGCGGAGATAGCCGCTGGATTCGGGATCTGGATAGAGCGCGGTGACGATGGTCTCTCCATCGGTGAAAGCGCGTTGAGTAGCGGTGCACTCACGGCTGCGGGAGCGGACATGCCAGGATTCTGCGAAAGCCATAATTCGGTATTGGGGAAAATCAGTCGTTGCCGGGAAGCAGGCGTTTTAGGATAAGGTAAATCGGCTGGCCTGTGATGCGGCGGCGGAAAAGATAGAGGCCCAGCAGTGCGAAGCCAAGGTTCGGCAGCCACGCTGCGTAAATCGGGCGGATCAAGTCTGCCTCACCTATTGCCAGGGAAATGGTGGTGACTAGCAACATCAACCCGGAAAGCACGACTGCCATAAAAACCCCGCCACCAGCGCCACGCCGGGAAAAGTGAATCCCCAGCGGAGTCGCTAACAACACCGTGACGACGCAGCTAAGCGGGAGCGCGATGCGATAATGCCACTGTGTCAAATAGGGGGCAGAATCTGCGAATTGTGTGACCTTTGAGCTTCCATTCAGCCAACTGGTCAGATCGGGAATTCCCAGATATTTTGCTTCTAGCCCGGGTTTGATGAGTTGCCATGGAGTTTCTGACCAATCTTTGATGACGAGTGGTGCGGCGTGGTTTGTAAAAACGGGAGGCTCATCGGGAGAAAAATGGCTTACCAGAGGCTCCTCAAAGCTCCACTCGCGATTTTCCCGATTCCAGCTGGCCCGTTTCGCGGAAAGGCGGCTTTCCAGGGTCCGATCTGCACGAGTAGTGGTGACTTCCACATCTTCTAATGATTTTCCTTTTTCGTAGTCATCCGGGAAACTCCCGATCTGCCAGAGCCGCCGATTTTCGGGGTTGCGGAACAGCACGTTGTCAGCATCGGTTTTTGGCTTTCCTTCCGCCTCGGCCAGAATGTCATTTACGCTGCCCTCCGCGATCGGCGCCCAGTGGTAATTCAGCCCCAATGTGATAAGCGCCAAAAAGACTCCTGCGAAAATCAACGGCATCGTGATGCGCATCACACTGCGTCCTGACTGGATCATGGCGATGAACTCGCGATTTGCCGAAAGTTTCCCCAGCGAATACAGCAGTGCTAACAGTAAACTATATGGTAGGAGCAACAATAAAACGGCAGGAGAGCGTGTAATGTAAAATCGAAATATCGTCTTAAGCATCTCCTTTGATTCACTGAAATCTCCGATCTTATCTGCCAAATCCATTAACAGCCAGATCATCACTAGCGCCGTCAGACAAATCCCGAAAATCCCTCCAAACTCTCGGGCGATGTAGCGGTCCATGCTTCCTCCCAA
>JAAURL010000160.1 GCA_012032235.1 Akkermansiaceae bacterium
ATGGTGGCGTCATGCCGACTATAGCACCCATCTCGGGCAATCCTCTTACGATTAATGTTGCGGTGAGCCCACCGAGAGTCACCCAAGGAGGTGCCGCATATGACCCATCGGGCAACGCTACTGATGGACTTTGGGATGTTGGTGAATGATGCGACTACTTCTCATATCTCTCCTTCTTTCTGTTTACGCCCATGCTGCGGAGTTCAAGCATGTGGGAGATTTCATTTTACAAGCTCACTATAAACTGACGGGACAGCAGCTGACCCCAATTCCCACGAGCCCAATTACTTTCCGCGTTTATACGGATGGCATCCACATCCGAGTCACTACGGAGGACAATACCGAATCTCACACGACTTTTGACATTTACCGTTCGGATGGAATTGGTCGCCAGCGCCAAAGTGGCGGTGCATTGGAAGTGATCCCTGGCTTGCAAGCGACCAGCAATGTGGGTGGCACACTTCGGCACTTGCGGCTTTCCCGTGAATCGTTGACCATCACGACGTTTCCCGGAGTTTCAGACCAAACCATCGTGAGTCATTCGATTGCAACTGAGCTGAAAACCGAGACCGTATCTCCCGCCACGAAGCCATGAAGCCTTTTCCAAACGAAAACTCGCAACCTGCCATCAGGAGAGAATCTGCCGTCTCTGCGCTCCCTGCGGTTTCTGCCGAACCAAACTTCACTAGCGCCAACGGCAAAGGAGAAATGGCTAGTCACACGTTGTATCGTTCCTATCCATGGATGCTTCTGGCCAGCACCGCAGTCGCGGGAGTTTTTTGCCTGCTTTATATTACCAAACCCGTTGTTCAGGCATCGCAGTCAATTCCCCCACAACCCACCACCCAACCATCTGTCTCTCTCCCAGAAACACCACCAAATCCGCAGTCCACGGATTCAGTAAAAGCGAACAATGAGTCGAAAGTTTTGGGGAGTTTGATGCCGAACCCGGATCGGCTTCCCGGAGAGAGCTCAATGGATTCGACTCCGAGCCAGAACGATTCTACCCCTACCAAACAGCAGCCAATTCCATCTCCTGCTTACGAGGAAACAAATTTACGCGTTCAGCACATTATCAATGCGGAAGGTCCGGACGGACTCCTTGCGAAAATCCATCTCAATGTTCCTGTCATTTACCAAAGCCGCAATCTGCGCTGGATGCCGGAGGAAGTGAGCGAAGCGCGTGAACTCCTAATCCGACTCTCCGACTATCAAGAAAAAACCCAGAACCTGCGGGCAGAAGGCATCGCGCTACTAGAATCCTGGAATCATCTCGTGGAACGCTCCATTCCCTCCGACGAGCTGCGGGCAGACAGCCCGACGATTCCACAAAATCAGCGAGACGCTTCCATCATGCCTCGCCCCGCAGATCTCAATTCAGATAGCCTCATCCAAAGAATCCAGCCCGTCACCAAATGATCTCACGTTTCGCTATCATCGCCTGGGTCGTTGCGATTTCGGTCTCAGGAGCCGTCCAAAATGCCGCCGCTCAATCTGAAAAAACTGAGGAATCCACTCAGGAAGCAGAGG
This sequence comes from Akkermansiaceae bacterium, assembly GCA_012032235.1. Lineage (GTDB taxonomy): Bacteria > Verrucomicrobiota > Verrucomicrobiia > Verrucomicrobiales > Akkermansiaceae > Luteolibacter. Next base: position 1,531 of record JAAURL010000160.1, read on the forward strand.
CAAAGACGGAAGAGTCTGGCGAAAAAAAACGGACTCTGAGAACGAAGTTTCTCCGCCCCAGGAAATGGCTGAGGATACGGAAAAACCGTCCGAAACGCAAAGCTCCGTTACCGAAGAAAAACCCGACGATACGCAAAAAGAAGAAATAGCTCGTCACGATCACTCCTCCTGATAGCTCATCGGCTGATCCATCGCCTAAAAGTGGTGTGGAAGTTCGAGTTGAGAAAACAGCGAAGGCTTTATCTGGTATTGATCCTACGAAAATCAAACTCCTCACGCCCTATCCTGCGAAGCCACTTGCGAGGCCACCAGCAGGTTGGCAATTCGACACTACCCGCAATGTCGCCCCTTTTATTCAAGAAGTGGAAATCGCTCCCGGCGCGAAAATCCCTCTATCGATCAAGCCGCACCTCTTGGTTCCCGAAGCCGATGGCATCCAAGTTTTCTCCATTGCAGAACCGGGGTATCAAAGTTCTCTCGGCTATGAGCAAACTACTACCATCGGCGCGATTCTTTCCACCTCGATCCTGCAGTTAGATGAAAGCGCAAAGCAACTTGGAGCGTCCATTGACCAGCTCCAACAGTTACTAATTTCCCTGCCTAAATCGGAACCTCAAGCTCAACCGCAACCTTCTAGCTCTCGTAAAAAATGAAAGCGACAACGATTCCTATCATTTGTGGTGCCGCACTTGCGGTCATGTTGGCAGCTGGATTTATCGAATGGTCATCTGTCAGGCATCACATTTCTTTAGTGAACGCAGGTCTCCTCAATCCCGCGCCGCAGGCAATACCTCCTGTTACACCAGAAACGAAAACTAACACATCTCAAGTGATTGCTCAGGTTGCTGCGCCTTTAGCTAGCCCACCCAACGCGATTGATCCGAGTCAAAAGCAGTTTTTTGAAATCCTGACCAAAGAGATCAAGACACTCAAAGCCGAAGCTCAAAATCTAAAAGATCAAGTTGCTGAGACAAATAGAGACGTCCTGAACGCAAATTTCCGTCTGGATGGATTCTCTTCCCAGTTCCGCCCACTTCCTGTTAGTGATGAGCTCCAGACCTTAAAAACTGGCGAAGGGATGGAGTTGCGGCCATTGATCACTACAGATGATCCAAATGAAGGCGAAGGAGTGCTTCCTCCGCCACGGGCAGAACCCGTTTTCTTGCCCGATGAAGAATTCCCTGCTAACTAGGCGGCGTTTTTTCACAATTTCTCATGAATACTCATGGCGGCATGAACGTTCGACGCAGTATGTCGATGCTTCACTGGACTTTCTTCATCATTTGTCTCGTTTCATTTGCTAGGGCCGATCCTACTTGGAAAGACGAACTAACATCTTCTGAGTTAGGCCCATTTACAAAGCTAGCTCCCATTCAGTTAGATTTACAGGTGAGCTGGAAAGGCATGATCAACTCGGGAAATTTCCGCATGGAATTTTCTCCTGCCGATGCAAAAAAGCAGGGGCCTATGTCATCCGTTCATCCGCCTCTAGCAGCGGACCCGCCGCCGCGCTTTTTCCTTACAAAAGCAATTTCTGGTCGGAGCTCCACCCGGTCACACTCCGTCCACGTTTTTCCATGCGACAGAGATCGACAAAAAAGAGCACGTGGACACCACCGTCCGACATTCTCCGGGAAAAGTAGACATTCAAGAAATTGCGAAAGACCTGAAATCAGGAGCAACTCAGCAAAAAGATCGCACCTTTAGCTTCACTCCTATTTTCGACGCATTCTCCGCCATGCTGCACATTCGCAGCCAAAAGTTAGACGACGGCGATAACATCACCCTGGTCATTTGCCCTTTCGATTCTCCCTATTTACTTCGCGTGAAAGTTCTCGCTCATGAAGTTCACCATGGACGTGATGCCATTCGCCTCAGTTTAGGAATGAGAAAGATTGATCGGAAAACTTTAGAACTTCTTCCCTATAAAAAGCTCAAAAAAGATGCGACTTTATGGCTCAGCAACGATGCTGACCGTGTCCCAATCGAACTGCGTGCTGCCGTATTCATTGGTGATGTAAGAGCCACACTCACGAATCAGAAAAAATTATAATCCAGCATGTATCGAAGAATTCTACTTCTTGCCTTGATCTCAATTTTCCCGGCGATTGCTTTCGAACTACCTGCCAATTCCACCCAATGCATTGTCGGAATCGCAGATGACTGGAACAGTTCCAAAGTCAGCCTAACACTTTTTGAGAAAACCAAATCGGGATGGAAACCTGTTAGCCCAGCATGGCCAGGACGTCTCGGGAAAAACGGTCTCATCTGGGGTAAAGGCATCAATCCCAACCCACCCGGCGCACGCACCAAACAAGAAGGCGACAATCGCTCACCTGCTGGCGTTTTCGATATTGGCGGCGTCTGGGGTTATGAGAAAAGCATCCGTAAACATCCCGCTCTCGCCTATCGCCAGGTCACCTCCCGCGATCTGTGGGTGGAAGATCCCGCTTCGCCAAAATACAATCACAACGTCATTCTGGATCGCGAACCCGAGACGGAGTGGGAGAAGAAACAACAAATGAAGCAAACCGATCCGGTTCATTCCTTAAAGCTTTTCATCGCGCACAATGCACCGCCCAAAGTGACTCCCAATGCTGGCTCATCCATCTTTTTCCACATCTGGCGGGCTGATGGGGCACGCGCTACCGCAGGCTGTACCACGATGGAAGAAGGGAAACTGCAGTGGATGATTTCAAAAATCGATCCTACTCGACGTCCGCTTTATGTCTTACTGACGAAGGCGGATTATGAGAAACTGCGTGACGACTGGAAGCTTCCTTAAAGCCACCCCTCCTAGCGCCACGCTCGACCTCAACTGCCGCGAATCTCTGCTCTCCCTAGCCTGATCGCCGTGCAGATCCGCCCTCACATCTAACAAGCCGTCCGTATGACCGGAGTCAAATCCTGCCTGATTATCAGACCTTGCTCTCCGGCGCGTGGACAGTCACGTTAACATGCTACTCACGCACTCCGGTAATGAAGATTCTGCTATTCACCGTCTGGTTTGTTACGCTGGCATTTACCAGTTACGCCTCAGCCGTCGAGTTCAACACCGTCGAGTTTGCAGGCAAGCGATTCACAGTCTGCCGCGTCAACGTCCGAAAGGAGCGTCTCCAATTATTCCACCGCGATGAGACCGGCCAGCCATTCAAGCGTTTCGACCGACTCGCGCCTTGGCTTGAGTCACGCGGCCAGAAGCTCACCTTCGCCATGAACGCCGGTATGTATCACGGCGACTTTTCTGCGGTCGGTCTGTTCGTCTCCGGCGGTCAGCAGGTCGTCCCGCTCAACAACGCTAGCGGAGACGGCAACTTCTTCCTCAAGCCCAACGGTGTTTTCGCCGTCACCGAGACCGGGGCGCGAGTTATCGATTCGTCCGAGTATCCCAACCTCCGCGAGCGCGTCATCCTCGCCACGCAGTCCGGCCCGTTGCTCGTGCGCAGCGGCAAGCTCCATCCCGCATTCAACGCCAACTCCGAATCACGCCTTTTTCGCAACGGCGTGGGTGTTCCATCGCCCGAGTTTGCGTTATTCGTCATCAGCGATGTGCCCGTGAACTTCTATGAGTTCGCAACGCTCTTCCGCGACAAGCTCTGCTGCCCGGACGCCCTCTTTCTCGACGGCACCATTTCCAGCCTGCACGCCCCCGAACTCAAACGGAGCGACTCGCGAATGGATTTAGGGCCGATTATCGCAACTACCGAATGACCGCACGGCTAACCATGTGCTGCAGTGAACTGCTCCGCGCGTCGCTGACCCTGTCTACTGACCCCATCTATCGGTTTTGACGTGGTCGCCACTTCGAACACCGCGCTTGATTTTCAGCCCTAAATCGGTAGATTTCCCCTATGCAAACTGTGATGGAGATTGAAGATGCAATCGGTCAACTTCCTGACGAGGAACTGTTCAGGCTGATCGAGCGCCTTGAGAATAAGGCTGGAGATGTGTGGGATCGCCAATTCGAGAATGATGTCAGAGCAGGACTTCTTGACTCGATAGCGCAACGAGCAATCCAAGAACACAGGGCGGGACAGTCAACAATCTTTTCTCAGGACGCGAAGTAGGGCTGTGACCTCATTTTGGGAAGGATATCACCGCCTACCCAGCACGATTCAATCCCGCGCTCGCAAGCAATATTCGATCTGGCTATCTGATCCACAGCACCCGTCTCTGAGATTCAAGAAAGTCGGAGAGTATTGGTCTGCGCGAGTAATCGAAGCTTACCGTGCGGTGGGAATTATGGATGGAGACACCATTATCTGATTTCTTATCGGCACTCATTCTGAATATGACCGACTCCTTTCATAATCCGAAAAAGCAGAACAAAATGCTGCATCCAACGGCGGGTAACGCTCCAGTTTGAATTCGGGCTTCAATTCTCGCCGTGGATGGGCTTAATCATTCGGCTAAGAAAAAAGAATTCCATGATGCGCAAGGCAACAGCAAAAATTGTGATACTCACTTTAGCGTTGGGCTGTGTGGTGTGGTTTATCTTCTTACTGACAAGTGAGGCGACATCAGAGTCGGGGTTCGAATTGGTCTCAAAGGGGATGACCGAAGCTCAGGTTCGTGGCATTTTGGGTGTCCCTCATGGGGTGAGACGCGACCCCGACAAGATCACCTACGCCTACGGTGGATTTACCCACTTTAGGTGGTGCACTATGGAAGTGTTTTTCGATAAGACCGGTCTAGTTGTAAGCAAGTTCCATGATCACTGAATCCAAGAAGCCGAACACGTCGTGGGTGGCAACGGCAGATAAACTCCCTTATTCGCTTCGCTCTATGAGTCCCGCGCCGCCGTGCCACCACATTTAACGTTAGGCAAAGATGAAAAAGATCGTAATACTCGCGCTGCTGGTGCTCACTGGAATTGTCTGGTTGTTCTTCAGCGCTCGGATTCGAGTCGATATCGCCGCGATGAGGTATGATCCCAACACCCAGAAGCTTCATCTTACCGACCCACCCTTGATTCGCTCGACATCGATTCCCGGTAACATGCAGACAGGCTTGGTGACCCTTTCTGATGGAGAGAGTGTTAAGTATTGGTTCGTCTCGCACCACATTGCAGGACCAGGATGCGCTCGATTCGATTTTAGTGACGGCACGAAGAGATATGTTTACGGAAGCTACTTTTGCTGTGAAGTTCAAATTCCAGACGCTCAGGTTAAGACCAAGCAAGACTTAATCACCTTCCTTGAGAAAAACAACGAATCCTAATCCAAGAAGCCGAAGTCGTGAGTGGCAACCGGCATAACGTCTTTCTTGAAACAGGGCAAACGTATTAAAATTTCAGAAGATCGGATAATAAAGTTTTACTTTGTTAATACATCCCAACAATCGCGCAATGTCCGCGACACGCCCACCAGAACAATCCCTCGTAAATCCAGCCAATCCATCGCTTTTGCTACTGCTTCACGAGGTGGAAGACCCACGTCTTGACCGAGCCAAAAAGCACTCCCTGCCCGACATCCTTTTCCTCTCCCTCTGCGCCGTGATTTGCGGCTGCGAGAGCTTCAATGACATCGAAGACTTCGGCCACGCCAAGCACGACTGGCTAAAAAAACACATCGCACTGGCCAACGGCATCCCCAGCCACGACACCATCAACCGAGTTTTTCAAATCCTCGCCCCCCGGACATTTCAAGAATGCCTCATCCGCTGGACGGAGGGCA
>JAAURL010000161.1 GCA_012032235.1 Akkermansiaceae bacterium
CGGTTGGGATGTAATATTCGGATTTTTCAACATGGCCGAAAGCTGTGAGAAATTTGACAAAGTCAGCTTCTAAGAATTCAAAAAGCTCGGCGCAAAAAGCCAGAAATTCATGGAAACTGGGCCGTCTTCGTCAATGGGATTTCTCGTCCCATCCAGCGCATTTCCCCGAACGACGCCATCGGCATCACGCTGGATTTTCACATATTCTTCCACACCTGTTAGCCGGCTTTTTTCATCGCGGGTGCAAATGCCGCGATTCACATCACCATGGTCGGAGAGCGTGTTGACTAATGGATAGCCGACCATCGCGTAATGGGCGACCTCACAGTTGCACTTTGGTTTTGTTAGGAAACTGGCTGCGCACTCGTAAGAGTCACGACCATAAAAATCGTCCGCATTGATCACGGCAAATGGCTCCTTGATCAAATCGCGGGCGGAGCGAATCGCGTGAGCTGTGCCCCAAGGCTTTACCCGGCCTTCTGGCACGCTGAAGCCATCAGCAGATCGTCGATTTTCTGGAAAGCGTAGTCCACTTGGATACGGTCAGCAAAACGCGCACCGATGCTCTCACGGAATAGCTCCGCAAAATCTTCGCGAATGATGAAAACGACTCGGCCAAACCCAGCGCGAATCGCATCGTAAACGGAATAATCCAAAACGGTCTCGCCATTCGGCCCCATCGGGTCCACTTGCTTCAAGCCGCCATATCGGCTGCCCATGCCTGCTGCTAAAACGAGTAAGGTAGGTTTCATGAAATTTCAGTGGAGCTCTCCGCCAAAGGGAGGAAAAGTTTTCCGGTAGCGATTACAAAGATGGAATGGGCTGGTGAATAGAAAAATTTTACGGGAGAACCGTGAACGCAGAAAGAGAGATTTCTGAGAATGATCTCCCATCAACGGAATTCCGCACTCGCCATTTCTCCCGTGCCCCGCTTGCATCCGCGTGTCGATGGCTTCCTCCTTTTCTTTTGATTCTCTCAACCTAGCACAGCGCCAAGCCGTTGGCGCACTGGATGGCCCCCTGCTCCTTCTCGCTGGCGCGGGAACGGGAAAAACACGCACTGTGACTTGCCGGATCGTCCACATGCTGGAGAAAAAAATCCAGCCTTCCGAAATTCTCGCAGTCACCTTCACCAATAAGGCCGCCAGCGAAATGCGGGAGCGAATCAGCGGAATGGTTTCTAAAAAAGCCGCCGAGGAAATGACCGTCTGCACCTTCCACTCTCTCTGCGTGCGGATCCTGCGTGGCGGCATCGACAAGCTCGGTTATAAGAAAAATTTCTCGATCTGCTCCCACTCCGATCAAGTCGGATTGATGAAACAGCTCTTGGTGAGAAAAGGCGGCTCTGACGAGAAAGTGAAGCCAGATACCGTGCTCTCTGCCATTTCCAAAGCAAAGAATCAGGGCATCGATCCCGCTGATTTAGAAGACGACTATTTCGCCACCCTAGCCGTAGCCTATCAGAATGAGCTCCGCGCACAGAATGCCGTGGACTTTGACGATCTGCTGCTGTTAGCCGAAAAAATTCTGCGGGAGCACGCAGATATTCGGGAGAACTTTCGCCAGTGCTATACCCGCGTCACCGTAGACGAATTCCAAGATACGAATTCCCTGCAAATGCAGCTGCTCCAACAACTCGTCGGCGCACCGTATCACGTTTGCGTCGTGGGAGATGACGATCAATCGATCTACGGCTGGCGCGGCGCAGAAGTGGCAAACATCCTCCAGTTTGAAAAGTTTTTCCCGAATCCAAAGGTAATTCGGTTAGAAGAAAACTATCGCTCCACCCACGCTGTCCTTCACACTGCCAACAGTCTCATCAAACACAATCGCGGACGCCGGGAGAAAATTCTGCGCTCCACCCGCCAAGGAGGAGATCCTGTTAGAATCGTCGCGATGCCGGGAGATGATGAAGAAGCGGAATTCATCGCCGAAGAAATCCTCGCAGAAAAGGGAGCGATCGGGCGCAACTGGGAAGACTTCGCGATTTTATTCCGCACCAACGGCCAGAGCAGGAAACTAGAACTCGCTTTCCGGGAGCGTAAAATCCCCTACCGCATGGTGGGAGCACAAAGCTTTTACGACCGCCGGGAAGTCCGTGATGTGTTAGCCTACGCACAGCTCCTAGCCGCTCCCGATACGGATGTGCCGCTGCTGCGGGTGATCAACGCTCCCAACCGTGGCATCGGCCAATCCACCGCCATCCTTGCCACCGATTGGAGCCGGGAGCAAAATTACTCCGTCTGGCACGCGCTGTGCGATCCCAGTTTTACCGGCCAGTTAGGCCCGAAGTCTGCGAAGGCCGTGCAAGAATTCGTCGCCACCATCGCGGGAGCAAAAAACCGGATTGATTTCGCCAAGGAGAATCCCGCCGATGTGTTAGATTCCCTCATCAAGGAAATCGAATATCTCCCGTGGATCGAACGTGCTTGCAAAACGGATAGTGAGCGCCAGCAACGCGGGGAGGGAATCCACAGCGTGATCGACAGCCTACGCGCCCACGCCGCAAAAGGGAAAAACCTCCAATCATTTCTCGATCACAGCGCCTTGGCTTCCGAGCGCGAAAACGACGATTTAGAGAAAAAAAGCGGTGCAACACTCATCACTCTACACGCCTCGAAAGGTCTCGAATTTCCCATCGTTTTCCTCATCGGCCTAGAAGAAGGATTTCTCCCGCACACCCGCAGCATCGCAGAAGGAACGAAGGACGAGGAGCGCCGCCTGCTTTACGTCGGCATCACTCGCGCCCAAGATCAACTAACCATGACCTATTGCGCCACCCGACATCAAATGGGGGCAAGAAACCGGGCTGCCCAACCCCAGCTCCTTTCATCGGTGAACTAGATGACGAATTTCTCAACCACACCAGCTACGATGACATTTTGGGAGCAGAACCCAGCACTGATGAATTGGAAAATTTCTTCGGTGGGTTAAAGGGATTGTTAGATGATACTTAAGTGGATGGCACGGCGAGCATTTGCGCCCGAATCCGAACCATCCACCCTTTAGCGCGGAGCCATTTTTGCTCGCACGTTTTGCAGTGGCTGTTCGATGAAATACCAAGACGCCAACGTTAATACCCATGCAATAACGGCGTAAGCAACGACTTTGATCATGCTCCCCAAATCGTTGACAAATCGATCATCCCAAAGGAACCAGAGCAGTTTTCCCGCCACCAGCGGTGCGAGATTGTGAAATAAATATAAGCCGTATGATAGCTGACCGATGCGTTGAATTTTTGGGTTTTCTAACAATTTTCCAAACCATCCGGTAAAGCCCAGCGACGCGGTAGCGATCAACCCACAAAGCGCAATTGATAAAAATGTTTGCTGAAAAATTCTCAGGCGGAAATTCGGCCAACCATATGAGTGTCCCACTACAATCCAGATATATCCTAACAAACAAATGGTTGCGCCCCAGCGCAGATGCCGATTCGCCAACGACATCCCACGGGAAACTGCGAATGCAAAAAGTCCGCCAATGGCAAAATAATCAAAGCCATCGGCGTCAGCAACTGTGGCCAAGCGAACCATTGGCTTAAATCATCATGAAACATGCGTGACAAGGGAGCAATCAAAGCAAAAGCCCCCATCGCCAAAACTAACTGTTTCCTTGGTAAAAACCAAATCACGAATGGCCAGATCAGATAAAACTGCTGCTGAATCGCTAGCGACCAAAAGTGATTCATCCCCGATGGCCAATCTCCCAACTGCGCCATGTGAATGTTAGACAAATGGAACAAATACCATAGAAATCCGCTCCAAGCATCCGGCGCTCCCAAAATCAACGCCAGCGCAACCGCTGCATAATAAGGAGCTAGAATCCGTAAGCCTCGGCGCAGTTGATAAGTCTTTAATGCCTGAAATTTCCAAGGAGCGGCTAATTCTTCGCCACGATCCCTCTCCCGCAGCAATGAGCCAGTAATCAAGTATCCCGTAAGGACGAGAAAGAAAAATAGAAAGATCTCAAATGGAAAAATTCGCGGCCAATTCGAAGGGCACCAATGATCCCAACAGATCGCCATCATCGAGAGCGCCCTGAGTCCATCCAGTTGAATTGCACGCTTCGTCATCGGTGTCGGGAAATAATTTTCAAAAGCTGCGAATCACAGAGTGATTGCTGCTCAAGACGCTCTGTGATCCGCCGGATTTTCGCTAGACCAATATTTCAACAATCCATCTGAGGAGCCTTCTAAAAAGGGAGCGAGAAGCCTTTTGCAGCTTCGGTCCTTTTCCCTTGTTGCATCCATTTGGAATCCTTATGCATTGAGTATGCTTTACCGCTTATTCAACTTAACCACTTTGCTATTCGCCGTGCTGGTTGCACTGGCTCCCTGCACTGGCCTTGCTTCAGAAAAAGCTAAGGAAATCCCAACCTTTGTCACTGAAGTGTCGCAATTCCCGGTCCTTGAAAAAGCTGAAGGGCTAAGCACCATTAGCGACAAATTGCTGTTTCGTATGAAACAGCAACCTTTCTTATTGGTTGCCAGCATCATTTTTCTCCTCGCCATTCTTCATACGTTTTTGCGATCCCGATCACAAAATTTGCCCACAAAATTCAGCATGATCACGATGCGAAAATCCGCAAAATGAAGGCAGCCAAGGATGAACCTGCCCTAGCAAATGACATGGTGAGCTTTAAAGCCACAGCCCTTCACTTCCTCGGTGAGGTGGAAGCTATTTTCGGGATTTGGGTCCTGGCACTCATCGCGGCAATGGCCGCATTTTACGATTTAGAAACCGTGAAAAACTACATGATGAATGTGAATTTCACTGAACCACTTTTTGTGGTCGTGATCATGGCATTGGCGGCGACACGACCTGTTCTGCGCTTTTCTGAAACATGCTTAAGATTTTTCGCAAAGTTCGGCAAAGAAAGCCCTGCTGCTTGGTGGCTTTCCATTCTCATCATCGCGCCGCTGTTAGGCTCTCTCATCACAGAGCCTGGCGCAATGACGATTGCAGCCATGCTGTTAGCGAAAAAATTCTACCGTCTAAAGCCATCACCCCAATTCGCTTACGCGACACTAGGCCTCCTCTTTGTTAATATTTCCGTCGGTGGAGTGCTCACTAATTTCGCCGCACCTCCCGTCTTGATGGTTGCTAGCAAATGGGAACTCACCTCTCTTGAGATGTTCCAGAATTTTGGAGAAAAAACGATCCTAGCGATTCTACTTTCTAGTGGACTCTACTTCTTAATTTTCCGCCGTGAACTCAATGAAATGGGTAAGGCAGCTGGCGACCATGATGGCGATGGCATAGGAGACTTAGTGGAAACGGAACGCAAAGTCCCGATTTTCATTACCCTGGTCCATCTCGGCTTCATGGCCTGGACGGTGACATTTGCCCACTATCCACCTTTATTCATTGGCGGCTTTTTATTCTTCATCGCGTTTTCACAAGCAACAGCTCACCACCAGCACGACGTAATTTGCGTGGCCCGATTTTAGTAGGATTCTTCCTAGCTGGATTGGTGATTCACGGTGGTTTGCAGGCTTGGTGGCTATCTCCTATCATTTCCAGTCTCGGCGAATGGCCATTGTTTATTGGCTCCACGATTCTCACTTCCTTTAATGATAATGCAGCGATTACTTTCCTAGCTAGCCAAGTCGAAGGACTTTCTCCACAGTTAAAATATGCAGTTCTAGCAGGTGCGATAACAGGGGGCGGACTCACCGTCATTGCCAATGCGCCGAATCCTGCGGGGCAGGCTTTGCTAGGCCGCTTCTTTGGCAGTGGTGTGTCACCGGTGAAACTGATGCTGGCAGCATTATTACCAACGATCATTGCCGCCTTATGCATGATGTTTTTCCCAGATCAAGGCATTGATAAAATGTTTGCTCTACCTGAGAAAACTAAAGTCTCCTCACCCTCTGCCCACTAACAATTTATGTTCACAGGTCTCGTAGAAGCCGTCGGCAAAGTCATCCGCCTAGAATCCACAGGAGAACAAGCCAACTTATTGTTAGAAATTCCTTTCGCTAATGAGCTAGCCTTGGGAGATTCCGTAGCGATCAATGGCTGCTGCCTGACGGTTTCTCATCTCTCTGGGTCACAGGTTTCCTTCAATCTGTTAGCGCAAACCTTGCGAGTCACCGCACTGGGAAACCTAACAACCGGATCAGCGATAAACCTCGAGCGAGCGATGGCAGTCGGTGATCGTTTCGGCGGGCACTTCGTCCAAGGTCACATCGATAGCATCGGGAGGATCATCCAAATCCAGGCAAACGGCCAAGACCACATTGTCGAGGTTTCTCTGCCGCCGGAAACCCATCAACTCTGTATCGATAAAGGTTCGCTAACCATTGATGGCATTTCCCTAACAATCGCTGACTTAAAAGCCGATAGCGCGGTATTCTGGATCACTCCGCACACTTGGCTGCACACTCATTTGCACGCCGCTCAGATCGGACAAACGGTGAATCTTGAAGTCGATCTGCTGGCAAAATACGTGGAAAAATTACTGGCGGCACGCTTGCAAAAGATCTGAGTCAGCTATTCCGAGCTAACAAATACTCCGCTATTTCTTTCAGCCGTGAGGCATTTCCCCCCAGTGGATGAAGCGCGTCCATTGCAGCTTGGGTGAGGCGCGCCGCTTCTTGGCGAGACGCTTCCAAGCCGAGAATCGAAGGATAAGTGGATTTCTCAACAGCTTCGTCTTTCCCCGCAGTTTTTCCTAGCACCTCGGTGCTTTGTGTTACATCGAGAATGTCATCAATGACTTGGAAGGCCAATCCCAGCGCATGACCGAAACAGGTGAGCGCATCTAACTGCTCTGCAGGCGCATTCGCGGTCATCGCGCCTAGGCGCAATGAGGCTGTGAGTAGCGCCGCAGTTTTCGCCTCGTGAATACGAACCAAGTCGCTTTGAGTGAGCTTTCTCCCCTCGCCTTCCAAATCCATCACTTGGCCACCAATCAATTTTTTACTGCTCCCGGTTTCAGCTAATTCGGAAATAAAATCTCGCGTGCTGTAGCACTGCGAAGCAGGAGTATGCGTCAACACAATGAACGCTTCTGTGAGTAATGCGTCACCACATAACACGGCCATGCCTTCGCCGTAAACTTTATGACAAGTCGGCATACCACGCCGTAAATCATCACGTCCATCGCAGGTAGATCATCGTGAACTA
>JAAURL010000162.1 GCA_012032235.1 Akkermansiaceae bacterium
GCCGAGCTGAGATGCATTCAGATTGTTGAACTGAGTGATTAGATCCGCCCATAGCTTTTGATAGGCTTCGCTTTGTTTTTCTCGGCTTTTGCCGATTCCTTCTAGCTGATAGGCGACCTTCGTAATTTCCACGGCAGCAGCACGCGCTTGCTTTTCGTGTGCTTCACGTTCCTGCTTTGAAAGCGAAGCGCCGGTAGAAATGTTAGAAATGCCTAGCTTAGCAGCTTCTGATAGTAAATTTTGCTGCGTTTCACGCAACTGGGATAAATGCCGCTGTTGTAAAATCGCGGGCACCGCACAAGCGAGGATAACAGCAAGCGAAATGATCAGAGGTCTCTTCATTTCAGCTAGGGTCATTTAAGATTTTCTAAAACTTCCTTACGGCGATTGGGGTCTTTGATACTTTCTGCTAACGCAATGGCTTGTTCCAGATAGGCCGCATCAGAGAAATCTGATAGGAAGCCGATGAGCACGTTATCATTACCAGTGCTCTTGTGAACTTCTAGTGCAAGGGCGGAAGCTTTTGGGAAATCAAACTCATCATTGTCTTGCATGGCTTCTGCCAGAGCTTGACCCGTTATGTGGTCCATATGGTTAGGAGTTTGCTGCTTCAACCATGTTCGCATTTCTTCGATATCGCTGCGGGTGATGGGGCGCTCGGGAGAAATATTTTCGATGTGTAAAGTGGCTGTATCTTTAGCGGCAACCTCTCGTTCTTCGGGAGTCGCTTTCACGTTATCGAGAAAACTCCCGATTTGCTGATAATTGGCCTCTTCAAAAATTTCAGAAAGCACATGAGTGAAGGAGTCCATGCGTTCGTCTTCAGGGAGTAGTTCGCGAATCAATTTCACATACTCCTGTTGCCCAGCAGGGCTCATCTCCGTGAGATCCATTTGCTGCATGGCGGTGGCACGCAAATCTTTTGGTATTGCCTCGATGCGTGCACTAGCGGCTTTGGCATCGGAAGAAAGCAGCTTACCTAAAAGGGCTGCCTCAAATTCAAGGCGGGCTTCGCTCTGGCCATTCAACGATTTGCTTTCAAACTTTCCAGTGGCGATCTCTTTATCGAACCAGGCAGTAGCAGCCTTTAGATCTGTTCTTGCCCACTCGCCTAGCGCTTCAGACAGTTGCCAGCCGACACCATCTTCATCGTTTTGAATCCGGTCTGCGTATCGTTGCAGCACATATCCAGGATCTTTCGCGATGAGTGTTTCGACTAACGTTTCTTCTAACAGTGACTTGCCTTCTTCGTCTAAACCGAGTGTTGAAATTTCATCCAGCGCTGCGATCAGCTCTTCCCGCGACATTTTTTCGAGCCGTACTTCAAAACGATTCACAGTTTCATCATCTACGTCCTGATCGTCTTTCTGGAGCTCCATCATTCGAGCCGCCAATTTTTTCCAATCAATCGGCTCACCGGGAGATGTCGATTTCCTACTAGGTTTTTGGCTACCCGTCGTTGGTGAGCTAAGTGCAGATTTTTCGCGCTTTGCTTTTTCGATTTGTTGCTGCAAGGCTTGCGTTTTAGTAGTTAGCCCACTGGCTTCACGCTGCTGATAAACGGTCCAAAAAATAAGTCCCGCCGCAGCCAGTCCGATTGGAATGTAATAAGTCGCTTTCAATGAAATACTCCTGCGCTCGAAGGGTGGCACTGTCAAGCCTGTGGCTTTATGTCTTTTGGCGTATTTCGCGAGCCTTCTTAATAGGAAAATCGCCCAGTTTTCACCACCTGCTTTGACAAGGTGAAATCTGCTGGCTACTCACACTCATGCGATCACTCATCAAACATGTTCTCAAACGCACCGAACCTCATGATGATCTCCACGTGGCGGGTTGGGTGCGCTCCCGCCGAGACAGCTCTAAAACGTTTTCCTTCATTGAGCTAAATGACGGAACCTGTCTCGGGAATTTGCAAATTGTCGCCGATTCTGTGATTCCCGGCTACGAGCATATTTCAAAAATGAATACCGGAGCTTCCATCGAAGTTCGTGGGAAACTCATTCCATCTCCCGCTGCCGGACAGAATTGGGAAATGCAGGCCACCTCGTTGAAATTGTTAGGTGAAGCCCCTGAAGATTATCCACTCCAGAAAAAAGGCCACAGCGCAGAGTTCCTTCGTTCCATCGCACATCTCCGCCCACGCACCAATCTCTACGGTGCTGTCTTCCGTATGAGGAGCCGCCTTGCTTATGCGATTCACCAGTTTTTCCAAGAGCGGGATTTCGTCTACGTCCACACGCCCATCATCACGGCCAGTGATTGTGAAGGAGCTGGAGAAATGTTCCGAGTGACCACTTTACCCGATGATAAAATCGCCAGAGACACCGAAGACTTTTTCGGCAAGCGCGCATTCTTAACAGTGAGTGGACAGCTCGAAGGAGAAACATTCGCCTGTGCTTTGTCGAATATCTATACCTTTGGTCCCACCTTCCGTGCGGAAAATTCAAATACATCGCGTCATGCTGCGGAGTTTTGGATGATCGAGCCAGAAGTCGCTTTCTGCGATTTAGCCGGAGATATGGATTTGGCCGAATCGATGGTAAAATATCTAGTGAAACAGGCGCTAGAAAATAGCGATGACGACCTAACTATTTTTGAAAAATTCGTCGATAAAGGACTGCGTGAAAGACTGGAATTTGTCGCCAGCCGTCCCTTTGAACGCATCACCTACACCGATGCAGTAGGGCTGCTCTTAGCCAGCGGTAAAAAATTCGAATACCCCGTCAAATACGGCCACAATCTCCAATCTGAGCACGAACGCTGGCTAACTGAAGAACACTTCAAAAAACCAGTAACTGTTTATAATTATCCTAAAGAAATTAAACCCTTCTACATGCGGCTCAACGATGATCAAAAAACAGTTGCCGCTATGGATGTGTTAGTTCCTGGTATCGGCGAAATCATTGGCGGTAGCCAGCGTGAAGAACGGTTAGATATACTTTTGGAAAACTTTGCGAAACACCAACTCGACCCCGAAGCCTACAGTTGGTATATTGATTTACGAAAATACGGCAGCGTCCCACATGCTGGTTTCGGCCTAGGCTTCGAGCGAATGCTCATGTTTGTCACTGGCATGGCGAACATCCGTGACGTCATTCCTTTCGCCAGAACACCTGGACATTGTGAGTTCTGATCACCGCCGTTTCAGAAGAAATTTAACTGTAGCTGAGGCGTCTCGCCGCAGGCTGTGTGAGCTGCGTCTCGCAGCGTTCTTAAAAAAACGAAGCTTCTCGTAAGCTTACCGCGAAACACTGATCCCGCTCCTTCAAATCCACCGAATCAAATCCTGACTCTCAAATCCCTAACAGACCACAAGATCCCAGCCGCTCCTTTAGCATCTCCTTTCAAGCGCCGGGCGCCGTCTTTGCGGTTGGGGCCGAATCTCTCGCGGGCGACGGTGAAGGCTTGATTGACGAATTCGCGGCTGCCGATCACTGCTCCGTCGGTGAAATAGCGGATGCGGCAGCGAAGCATTTTTGTTAGGTTTAGATCATCGAGACAAGTTTCGTTCCCTTTAGTTTCCAACAATTCTGCATCGTTCTTCGTGATGCATTTGTTAGTTTTTCTGACAGTCGCACGACCTGCATTTTTCCCGAGGGAAATTCCCATGAGGCGACGATAGAGTCGGGAAATTTCTCGCCAGTTTTCTGCATCGGGAGCGATGGTTTGATCAGAGAAATAGGCGCGCATGAGTCCGGCACGGGCTTTTTTCCCGTTGCCTTTCGGTCCGCCGCCGATGGCTTCGCCGTAGCTGCTCCAGCGATATTCGGCGGGATCTTTTACCATGCCTGCCCTAACAGGATTGAGGTCGATGTAGGCTGCCATGGTGCGTGCGGCGGTTCCGCTTTCGACGATGACGCTCTTGAATCGCTCTTCCCAGAGAGTGCCGGTGCGGGAGTGAGTGCGATTGAACCAGCGGGTGAAACGAATGAGCAGGGCTTTCATGAACTCGCTCAGGTTGTGCATGCGATAGGTGAAGCGCTGATGGATTTCGGAGATATACTTTTGGTTTTTCTCGCGCCGCGCTTGTCGTAATTCTTTGGCGATTTCTGCGACAAATGCCTGGCTATAGATCGCGGATAGTTTTTTGAGTAACTCGTCATCTGATAGTCCGGCTGTAGCCATGGGCGGCACTTCTAACAAGATGTGAAAGTGGTTGGACATGACGCAATAGGATAGAACCCGGCAGCCGGAGAAATTTTCATACATCCGCATGAACATTCGGAAGGCTTCGCGCTCGCGCTTTTCAAACACGAAGCGCCTATCCACCACTCGGGAGATGCAGTGATAGATCGCAGGCTTCGCCTCCCCCGATGAGGAAGGATTTTTCCAATTCGCTAGCCATCTGGATTTACGCATGCGGGGAAGGTATGGGAAGGGCTTAAAAAAGCCAGAAGAATTTTGATAATATGTCTGACACTCTACAATGTACCCACCCCAAACAGCTCATGAGTTACCTCGGCCTCACCCCCGGCGAATACTCATCCGGCGGAAAATCCAAACGCACCGGCATTTGATGCTCCCCTCCGGTCGCACCCCTGCGGGGCACGTCGCGTTCGCTCCTGTCCATGTCGCTCCGCTCCATTCCAAATGCGGCAACAGCCACGCCCGTTGAATCCTCGTCGAATGCGCCACCCACTACGCCAAGGAGCCGAGGATCGGAGCCAATCTCTCGACCCGCCAACAAGGGCTACCGCCATGGGTCAAAGAAAAATCATGGACCGCGCAAAACCGGCTTTACCTGCGTTCCACCAACCTCCGCAAAAGGCTCATGCATCACAACAAAATCAAAGTCGCCGTCGCCCGCGAGCTAGGCGGAGTCATTTGGGACATCGGCTTCAAAGTTCAAAGTGGTGCCGTGAAATGAAATCCATCTACTCAAATCACCTCAACCAAATCATGATCAACAAAGACCATCTCAGAGCGCAACACCCACCCTAAGTTTTAACCCGTCCACGCGCCTTGGACCTTGCAGTCCCCGGCGGGCAGAAAGTGACGAATGCAGACCCGCACCCGACGGACGTTCTGGGATAAGATGCACACGGCCAGGCTTGGCCAAAGCCAGCTAAAGACATCGAGCGCCCGTTCCTAGACTGGGATAAGGTCGAATGGTGAATCAAAATCCTGTGGATAGGCCTTGGCAACAAGGCACCCACGCACAGCAGCATACCAAGCAGTAGTAGAAATACACCAACCACGTCACCCTACCCGCCCGGGTCTCCAGCGTCCAAGCCCGCGCCCACCCCACGGACCCGCTCCGGAATGTGGGCCTCCGGGTGTCCCAGCTCCGACGAGCTCGGCGGCGGCCCATTCTCGCCGGGCCACCCTACACCCCACATTCCTCCAAGGTAAAATCAACCCATCACTCGCAGAAGAATGATGGAGAATTCCTCATTTTACCCCTTGACCAACAAGCAGCCATAGCAACGTCATAGGAATGGCGCGCCGGTGTCAGCTCCTAAGTTAATCATACGGCTGTCTCGGCGTCGCCATCTCCGCCTTGTTATCCTCTTTGGTTCGTTAGTGTTGCCAGCTTTGATTCGACCCACCGATTGAGGCTCGAACCCTCTTCGTGACTGAGAGCTGCTATCTTCCGGTGAAGTTGTGGGTCAATGCGAAGAACGAAATTCCCTGAGTATGGGCGATCTGGCTCTTCGCCACGCTCGGCACAAAATTCTAAGTAGTCGTCGATCGATTCGTGAAAGGCGGCCTTAAGTTCATCGACGCTCCTCCCCTGGAACGTAATAACATCCCTGAGATCCGTGACCTCTCCGTGGAAAGTCTCTGCCTCTTCGTCGAAAGTGACGGTGCCGTGGTATCCTTTGTAAGTCATCATGGTTCTATTCCTGCTTCGGTTAAAAATCGCCTCATCGACTTCACTGCGCCTCGATCAGTCTTCGGATCGGGATGGGGACGATGAAACACGGCTCGAATACCGTTGACAGCGAGACGAACTCGCGAACCACTCCCCTCGGTGACCTCACATCCTAGCGCGTTCAACAGGGACTCGATATCCCTCCAAACGATATTCGCTGACACGGGATCCTTGAAGATCGATTCAAGTGTCTTGCGATGACGGCTATTCACGGAGAGATAGTATCACCGAATGATACCGTGTCAACTTCAGATTTTCTTGGATAACGTCTCGGATCAGGCGACGGCGAGGAGTGGACTATGAATACACGACAGACAGCCTTCGAGCCGTTGCCTGTATTCGTTTTGTTCGGCCTCTTTTGGCTATTTGGCGTCTTCATCTTCCTTACTGGCTTTCAAGGCCTGACCGAAATGTTGTTTATATGTGGCGAAATCCTTATACTCACCCATCGGAAGCTTATGGGCCTCGAAAACGGAGGCGATCGCTACAAGATCAATGAATCTGGCAGTGCCCTTCGGAGATATGCGGTGATTCGAACAACCAAAGCAGATCTCAATATAAGCCACAGGCTTCTTGGCGGCATCGTAAAAGATTAGTGCGTTGTGGGGAATATGACAGGACGCTACTGTATACGAAGGTCGTTCTCCACTCACGGCCCGAATCACAGTAAGCGTCTGTTCCTTAGTCAAAACTGCGCCACCAGGGTTAATCGCTCCAGTCTTCGGCTCCATGCCGTCCAAAACAACTGCCTCAGCCTCCTTATCGCTAGGCCATGCAAAGGCTCGAACTTCAGTAAACTTCACTCCAGGCCAAGGGCAGTCTCCTGCTATTGCCTGGATGCTGATGCAGATGAGACAGACTATGAATCGGATCATGGCGATGGGCTTGGTTCTTGGCCGAACGATAGAGTGGTGGCACCGGCGAAGGGAAGCCCGAATATAAACTGCGGCGTGATCGCCGGTTGTCCACCCACGGCTTGTTAGATTGATGATTTTCAAAAACTCCGCTGCGGGAAAAATGAACCATCAAAGAAAAGCCACAAGGAGAAGTCGCGCGAATTCGAGAAAAGCCAGCAGAGAACTCACCGGGAGAAACAGCAAAATCAGCAAAACGCGAAAAGTCACCAAGGAGCGAAACCAAGGAGCGAAACCGGGAGCAGAACCAAGGAGCAGAACC
>JAAURL010000011.1 GCA_012032235.1 Akkermansiaceae bacterium
AACAATTCTATTTCTCGTTTACTGTCGCCTTCGAGTAATTTTCTACCAGTGAAGGATGCTAGGATCCGTCTCCGGAGTGATGCGTAACTGGATTTTCCGCACCAATTCTCTAGCCCGGTAGGCGCGTTCGGGATCTTTTCCCTCAGCCGCTTTTTCCAGCTCTGCTAGAGCACTGGCTCCTATCGCCCAGAGCTTTTGCGAAGCTTCCTCACGAGTTTTGTAACGATCATCCGATAACTCCTCAACGAGTTGCTCTAGCGGCTTTTCTGTCGATGAATGGTTAGATTTGAGCGCCGAGTCTGGGGCTGTAGCTGCAGAACAGATACTTGCGGAAATCCCCGTGATGATCACGAAGCGCTGAAATTTCATATCTTCAAATCGTCACGGATTTTTGGAATTATTCAACTATCATTGTATCAAGCAGCAAAACTCTCTCCACAGGAACACGTCACGACAGCGTTCGGGTTGCTCACTTTAAAGCCGCCTTGCTGGAGATCATCTGAGAAATCCAGCTCGCTCCCACTCACAAACAGCGCGCTTTTTGGATCGATCACGACATTCACTCCATTACTGGAAACTAAAATATCCCGGTCACGCGGGCCATCCACCAAATCCATCTTGTATTGCAATCCCGAGCACCCACCGCCAACGACGGCAATTCGCAACGCTCCATCGGGACGACCTTGGCGATCTAACAAGCCCCGCAAATGAGATGATGCGCATTCCAAAACGCGCACCAGCTTTTCATTTCCCATCTTAAAATTCACCACCGCGCTCATGGCAGTAAGGTGCATCGCGCGTTCAGCTCCGTCAACTAAAGCCGAGTCCGAATTACTTGACGCTAAAATTCAGTCTAGCCTTTCCCTCCGGGTCTTTTGCAGCATCTGAATACCAAGTAAGCTCAAATCCTTGATAGGCCGATTTTCCTGTTGGACTTGAAATCATCATCGAAGAATTCGGGTCCGCCGTGATCACGAGTTTATTCCCCTCATAGGATGAAAAATCCATATAGGCAGCGGAGATTGGCGGCACAGCAGCTTCCTTTGTCAGAGCGCTGAATGGATCGACACCTGTAATTTTTGCATTTTTCCCGTCCATCCACAGGACTTGAACGCGATCCTTTTTCACTAATGCCTCAAACTTCCCTAGATCTTCCGTGGTCTGAGAATTAGGATAGGCGTTAGGAATTTTTGCTTTGATCGAAAATCTCAATGGATTTTTCAAAGTTCCGGGATTGGTCACTTTCCCGCCCAGAATGATCGCTCCACGTGCCTCTGTCATATAGACTTCAAAAGTCGCGTCACCCGTGACTTTCCCCTTGATGACGACATTTTCTGGTTTCTCAGTCGGAGATTGCTCCGAGGTGAGCGAGCTCGGATCTATGTTTTTCACGACGATTTGACCGTTTGGTTCAGTTTCCTCAACCCGGAAATTGATGTTCACTTTTAGCCTTTGATCGAGATAATCTTTTTTCCCAGCTAAGAGCAAACTCGTCTCTCCTTTGGTATTCACGTCATAGCGGAAATTGCGGTTTTCAAACCGAATGAAATAACCCAGCAATTCCTTTTTCTCTAAAGTTGGTAAATCTGCATGAGCCTGGAGAAAGCTCCCCAAACTTGCTAACCCAGCAACCAACAGAACGACTTTCCTACACCCGCAGTTTAAATTCATCGGTGAAAGCAAGCTCCCGATGCGTTGACTTGCCAATCAAAAAATTCACTCTTCTGCATCATAGATACTTTACCAATCCATCGACCGTTTCCTGGTCCAGACGCCTCACCAACGCAATGGTCAGCGCCAGCATTTGTAAATAGTCATTCAGGTCTAAAATCGCATTGTGAGAGTGAATGTAGCGAGCTGGAGTTCCTAAAACAATGCAAGGAATCCCATCATTCGCCAGATGGAATGAACCAGCATCGGTCCCGCCACTGCGCCGCACCGTGACCTGATGGCGAATGCCTTCAGCCTTCGCTATATCGATAGCTAGACGTGCTAGCCTCGGATTTGTAATCGCCGTAGGATCGAAAAGCCGAATCTGCACTCCGCCTCCCAGCTCGCCTTGGCAATCCGCATGCGGCATTCCTGGCGCGTCATCTCCAGGTGGGCATTCTAAAATAATCGCCACATCTGGCTTTACAAAATTCGCAGCCGTTTTCGCTCCGCGGAGTCCCACTTCTTCCTGTACCGTCCCGCCCAGAATCAACCGATTCGGGTGCTGAGATTGGGACAAAATCTGTCCCACTTGAATCGCCCCAGCCATCCCTACCCGATTATCAAATGCTTTCGCCATATAGTAATCCTCACGAGCCAACGCCGTAAATGCCGCCACCGGCGCAATCGGGTCGCCCAATGAAATCCCGAAATTTTCCACCACATCGCGTCGTGATTCTGCACCTACATCGATGTACATTTGCTCAATCGACATCACCTGTCGCCGCTGTGCTTCTGGCAGAAAATGCGGCGGCCTAGACGCAACCACACCCAGAATTTTTTCTCCACGGCGAGTGAGAATCTCTAGGCGCTGTGAGAGCAAATTGTGCTCCCACCAACCACCGATCGCCACAAACTGGATGAATCCATCTGGCGTGATATTTTGCACCATAAATCCGACTTCATCCATGTGCCCTGCCACCAGCACCCGCGGTCCTGTGCCTCCCATTTCACAAAAAACAGAGCCGTTCCGGTCCGTTGATAGCTCTCCGCATTCTCCCAGTTCATCAACGAAAATCGCTCGCACCTCATCTTCATGGCCAGAAACGGAATGAGCCTCTGTGAGTTCCTGCAACAGTGAAATCGCCTTCGTTCGCATAGGGAAAACACTGATGAGAGATTTCACCGCTTCCAAGCATCAAGTATGAGAGTTCTCTCTGAATTCGGGGGGCACACGCTTCCAGCGTGCTCCCTTCCGCATCCTTGCGGAAGGGTTTTGAAAAGCCTCCGCGTAGCGCAAATCGAATCTGAGACTCGAAGAATTCCCGGCAGGATGCCGGAAATAGCATGCTGGAAGCGCGCCCCTCGAATAAAGAATCGCACGGCGCTGGCTTTTACGATTTACCCACGCCCATTTTCCCAATCAGGATGCCGTATGAACGAATTGGAGCTTCCACCAAAGAACATTGTTTTGATCGGCTTTATGGGCTGTGGGAAAACAACCGTCGGGCGCGAGCTGCACCAGCGCTTAGGTTACCCATTAATCGATATGGACCAAATCATGAAAACCGTGCAGGGAAACCGATCACCACGATTTTCGCGGAGGATGGCGAACCGGCATTCCGAAATATGGAGACGGAATTACTGCGGGAACTTTGTCATCCAGCGACATCACGCCGGATCATTTCGACAGGTGGTGGCGTGGTTTGCAGGAAAGAAAATCGAGACATGCTGCGGCAGTTGGGCTACGTGGTCTGGCTGCACGCACCGACAGCTGTCATCTTAGAACGGACGGGGAAAAATCGGGAGCGCCCCCTGCTGGCAACGGATGATCCAGCGGCGAAAATAGAGGTGCTGATGGCCGAGCGAAAGCCGCTTTACGCCGAGACATCGCACATTAAAATCGAAACCGCGGGACTCGATTCTGACGAGCTAGCGACTGGGATTTTAGAAAGCGCACGTTATTTTTTCACCGGGCATTTCTAATGGTGGAGGAAATCAAAACGTGGGCAAGAGAACTAGGCTTCGACGATTGTCGGATCGCACGGGCAAAGGAAGCGAGCCATGCGGATTTATTCCGCGACTGGATTAGCGAAGGAAAGCATGGAGAAATGGCGTGGCTGGAGCGGACGCCAGAGCGGCGCTGCGATCCGCGTGAAGTTTTACCCGGATGTAGATCGATCATTTGTCTCGCGCTCAATTACTACCCAGGTCGCAGTCCATTTCCTGAAAATCACCATGGCGCTACCGGATAGCGAAATACGCGTGGAATGAAGACTATCATGATCATATCGAAAAACGCCTGCGTGAGTTTGATACGAAATTGCAGGCGTTAGGCGGCATTCAGCGATTTTACGTCGATACTGGGCCGGTGTTAGAAAGGGACTTCGCCAGTGATGCAGGCCTGGGCTGGAATGGAAAATCCACAGTGCAAATTCACCGCAAAATGGGGACGTGGTTTTTCCTTGCCGAGCTTCTAACCACTCTGGGCCTCACACCCGATGCCCCCTTTGGCGACCACTGTGGGAAATGCACGGCATGCATCACCGCCTGCCCGACACAGGCCATCACCGCACCACGGCGGGTGGATGCACGGCGCTGCGTTTCTTATTTAACGATCGAACACAAAGGCTCGATCCCGGAAGAATTTCGCCGCGCGATGGGAGACCGAATCTACGGTTGCGATGATTGCCTAGACGCGTGGTCCGTGGAATCGTTTCGCCGTCGAGTCCCGGGAAATGATCTTTCATGCACGAGAGACGGTTTTTGAAAAACGGCTCCATGATTTTCTCGATCTGGATGATGATGGTTTCCGCGCCTTATTTGCGAAGTCACCGATCAAACGAATCAAACGCTCCCGATTTCTGAGAAACGTCTGTGTCGCTTTAGGAAACACCGGAACACTCGAAGATCTCCCAGCTCTGGAAAAGCAGCGGGGGAGGGAGATCCACTCATGCCGAGCACGCGTGCTGGGCGGCGAGTGAAATTCGCAAACGCTTGAGCTCCGCAGATAAGGAGTCGATCTAACCTTGAAGAGCACGTAAGGCACCACGAATCAAAGACTCCGTGGGAGCATTCAAATCAGAATCGAGAATTTTCCTAACAGCCTTGCGGGCATCGACTTGCTTATAGCCCAGTGCGATCAGCGCCAGCTCTGCATCAGCCGCAGAAGCACTCACCTGGCCAGCGGCAGCGTCTTGCCAAGTCTCGGTGACTCCCACTTTGTCTTTCAGCTCCAACACAATTCGTTCAGCCGTTTTTTTTCCTACGCCTTTCAGTTTAGAAAGACCGGCGACATCTCCGGCGACGACGCATTTTTTAAACTGATTCACATCCATTCCACTCAAAACGGAAACCGCCATGGTCGGGCCTACACCACTGACTCGATCAATGAGTAAAAGGAAAACATCGCGCTCCTCTTCACTAGCAAAGCCAAATAATTTTTGCCCCAGTTGGCTAAAATGTAGATGTGTTCGCAAATCCACATCCAGCCCCTCCGCAGCGTGTAAGCGATCAAATGTCGAAAGCGGAATAAACACTTCATAGCCCACCCCATGCACATCCACCACCAAACGATTTGGATAAGCCTCTAACACTTTGCCTCTCAATCTAGCGATCATCTTTTTAAAAGATGCCGACGATGAGATTCCCCGTCAATGCGGAAGGTGCTCAATACTTCGGCGCAATCTCCAAGTTGAATAACCGATCACCCTGGAATCGAACAACACCCGGAAGACTCGTTGGGTGTTTCGGAGCCATTTCAGAAATCGGCAGCCGCATTTGAATCTCACCTGTAGGAAGAATGACGACATGTTGTTTTAAATCAGAATCTACTTGGCCATCGCTAGTGAAAAATGAATTTGATCCGCGCTCGGAATTTGAGTAATTCCATCGGTCTTGATCAATGTTAGATGGATCGCCCCATTTTCTCTTCTGACTGCGGCCTGCCATTTCGGATCAGGTTTGGGAACGAATGCGCGGAATTTTTCAAACAAAGGCTGCGTGAGAGAATCTGCTTTTTCTTCTTTGGCGACAGGCAGCGTGATGGAAAATGGGACGTCTTGCGCCGGATAGCAGCCATCCGGGCAACACATCCATGAAACTTTCGCCTGAAGCGTGACACTCTGATTTGTTAGGCTTTCAGAGAGCGTGATCGGAATCATCAAGAGGACTTCATCATGATAACCTTGTGCCGAGTAGTTTGCCATTTTCACCGTCTCTGGAACTGGCCACTCGATTTCCCCAGCTTTCACGCCTGCTGGTAAATCCCATGTAATCGAAGTAGGCACGCCGACGATACCTGGATTCTTCCAGTAGGTGTGGTGAGCAGCAGGATGATTCAAGTGCATCCCGACGTAGAAAGTTTTACCCGCTACCACGGTCCGCATCTCCGAGATGAGTCGAATTTCTAATGGGTTTTTTACTCGTTCCTCAGCGCAGGCAAAAACCATCAAGGAAACCATCAGAAAAAAAAAGGCGCATGAATCGAAGATTACGTGATTTATAGCGACAGCTTTCACTTGGAAGATCAGAGATACCAAGAAAACCGTGCGGAATTTACTCTCGCTTGAACTTCAAAACCTTCTCGCCTTCGAGATAGTAATCTAATCGATCACGAGCATGGATTTCTAAAAATGCGGGATCTTCACGCAGTGCTCGATGCTCGATTTGATGGTATTCACGATCTGCGAGAATTTCTTTCTCCCGGTTTTTCGCCAAAACTAATTTAGCTTCTAGCTTTTCCATCTCACGCCGTTGCGGAAATGCGGTCGCAACAACGACAAAACCAGCTGCCATGCAGAACAAAACGAAGGTAAAATGGCCAGCGCCTTGGATTGCCCGGGTTCGAGCTTCCAAACGCGTCAGTTTTACGTTTACCGTGCTTCTTCTTGCCATCTCGCTGCTCCAAAAATCCTCCAAACATCTGAATTGTCAAGAAAACTGAAGCGTCTCAAGAGCTTTTTCAATGATCGAGTTTCAGCTTCTTTAGCTTTGGCTCAATCACAAACCGGCAGTAGGGATTCTTCGATTTATTTTGTTGATAGTAATTTTGGTGATAGTTTTCAGCCGGATAAAATTTAGACGCTTTAGTAATTTCCGTCACGATGGGATCTTTGAAATTCGCAGCGGCGGCTGCCTTCGATGCCTCGGCGACTTTTTTTTGCTCTTCCGAATGATAGAAAATCGCGGAGCGATATTGAGTTCCCGAGTCATTCCCTTGGCGATTGAGCGTCGTCGGGTCGTGAAGATCCCAAAACCAAGCAATGACTTTTTCCGTGGTGATTTTTTTGGGGTCAAAAATGACTTTGACGACTTCTGCGTGACCGGAATCTCCCGTACAAATGTCATCGTAAGTTGGATTTTCCACCGTGCCGCCCATGTAGCCGGAGGTCGCAGAGTAGACTCCCTCCAACTGACGATACGCAGCATCGATGCACCAGAAACAACCCGCACCGAGTGTGATGACTTCAGCTCCAGCGGGAATTTCTGGCATTTTAGCAGGCTTTTTATCGGCTTCAGTCATCGGCTTTTCAGGTTCGCACGATGCGAGGATAGGCAGGAAAAATAGGAGCGAAAGGGCGAAACGTCGATTCATGGAAATAAGATGCATGAGAATCCAATTTGTTCCCGTTAAACTTCAATTTCTAGATTAACCAATAAAGAAATTGGCGAACAAATCCATCTGCGGTGCGTTGGGCTTTGGCAGACTAGGTTGATCGGTGTTCTTTGCTTTCGGACCTTGTTTTTTTGCATCCGGCTTTGCGGAGTGTAGCTCTAAGTGGGAAAGAATCGACTTGGCGCGCTCGATCACAGGTTTGGGTAAGCCTGCTAGACGGGCGACTTGAATGCCGTAGGATTTATCCGCAGCGCCGGGCAGGATTTTATGAAGGAAAATGATTTCCTCGTTCCACTCGCGGACAGCGACGTTGTAGTTCGCAACAGCGCTTTTCGTATTCGCTAAATCTGTTAGTTCATGATAGTGCGTCGCGAATAGCGTCCGGCAGCCGACCTCATCGTGCAAATGTTCAGCGACGGCCCAAGCGATGGATAGTCCATCGAACGTGGCCGTGCCGCGACCAATTTCATCCAGAATAACGAGCGAACAATCTGTCGCGTGATTGAGAATCAACGCCGTCTCGCTCATTTCCACCATGAAAGTGGACTGGCCGCGTGAGAGATCATCGGACGCGCCAACACGGCAAAAATGCGATCTACTAGACCGATCGTAGCAGAATCCGCAGGAACGTAGGCGCCGATTTGTGCCATCACGGCGATGAGTGCAATCTGGCGGATGTAAGTGGACTTGCCCGCCATGTTTGGACCTGTTAGGATTTGCAAGCGAGCTGTTTCGGGATCTAGCTCGGTATCGTTTGGCACGAATTTCACATCGGTTAGGGTTTGTTCTAACACCGGATGACGGCCATTGATGATGAAAAAGCTATTGGATAAATTCAGCGTCGGGCGGCAATGCCGATGAAGTTGCGCGATCTCTGCCAGAGCACAGAGCACGTCGATTTCGGCGACTGCCGCAGCAGTTTCTTGGAGCTGGGGCAAATGCGTGATGACTTTGTGGCGGAGCTCTAGAAAGAGTTCTCCTTCTAACTTTTTTGCCCGTTCTTCTGCGCCGAGAACTTTGTTTTCCATTTCTTTGAGCGCCGGGGTGATGTAGCGCTCCGCATTGGACATGGTTTGCTTGCGCGTATAGTCGCCAGGAACTTTCGCGAGATGGCTGGTAGTAATTTCGATGAAATAGCCGAAGACGTTGTTAAATTTGATTTTCAGCGAATCGATTCCCGTTCGTTTTCTCTCGTCTTCTTGTAGCCTAGCGATCCAGTCTTTGCCACCGCGTGAGGCATCGCGGAGCTCGTCTAACTCTGCCGACCAGCCATCCCGGATGACGCCGCCATCGCGCAGATGAGGAGGTGGCTCGTCTGTTAGTGCATTGCCGAGCATTTCAGTGAGTTCCTGAAATTCATGGAGACGCGCACAGAGATGCGGAATGAATTCCGCGCCGTGGAGCGAGGAAAGATCTTCCTTCAGCGCGGGAATATGGGAGAGAGAAATGCTGAGTGATTGCAGGTCACGGGCGTTTCCAGTTCCTTGGGAAAGTCGCGATGTGGTGCGCTCGATATCGCGGATTCCTTTGAGAGCTTCCCGGCATTTCGAGAGCAGAAAAGGTTCTGCTAAAAATGCGGCGATGACATCTTGGCGGGATGTGAGAGCCGGGAGATCACGCAATGGATGGAGAATCCAATCGCGCAGGAGCCGTGCGCCCATCGGCGTAGCAGTGCGGTCGAGAACACCTAGCAGCGTATGCGTTTTCCCAGAACGTGAATCGACGAGATCGAGATTTCGCTGCGATGCGGAATCGATGAGCACTTGATCCGCGCTTTCCCTAACATGGGGTGGATGAAGGTGGCCGCAGGGTCGGTGTAGTTGATGAATGAGATAATGCAACACAGCGCCCGCTGCGCCACTCGCGGCATGGAGATTTCCACAGCCAAATCCATCCAGTGAGTGAACATTGAAATGGTCTTTTAGTAGATGCGTCGCGTGTTCTGGCAGGAAAGTATAGCCTTCGTAAACGAGACAATTCGTCAATTTTCCGAACTCGCTGGCTTGATGATCCGGGATGAGAAGTTCGGATGGAGAAATGCGGGCAAGTTCGTCTTCTAACAGGCCAATATCTGCGAACTCTGCGATGGTAAATTCCCCGGTCGTGTGATCGACACAAGCAAGACCGACATTTTTCCCATGGCGACAAACCGCTGCAAGGTAGTTAGGCCGCTGATCATCTAACAGCTCGTAATCATCGATAGAGCCGGGAGTGAGAATGCGGGAAATTTCCCGGGAAACGAGCTTTCCCGCGACAGGCTCGGAAGTTTGCTCAGCAATCGCCACGCGCTTTCCCGCTTTTAATAAGCGGGCGATGTAGCCCTGCGCCGCGTGAAATGGCACGCCGCACATCGGGGTGCCACCGCGCTTGGTGAGAGCGACGTTGAGAATCGGCGCCGCCGTTTTCGCATCCTCGAAGAACATTTCATAAAAATCTCCCAACCGATAAAACAGAATGATGTCCGCGGGCAAAGAACGCCGCATGGCCTGATATTGGGCCATCATCGGGGTCAGTGCGGATTCGGACATGGCGGCAGAGTGGGGGACAGGTTCGGAAGAATCAAGAAGCCATCATTCCGGGATCACATTGATCGCCGCGAGGCCGAAAAGCGCGGCAGTCGTTAGGAAATGGCGATCGTTTGAGTAAATTTCCGTAAATCCATGCTCCGCCGCACAAGCAAGGTGAAGCGCATCGGCAGCGCGGATGATCGTCGTTGCCGGAGCACCCCGAAGGACCGTCTCTAAACGAAGCATCGTCGCCTCAGACAAGGGCAAGAGCTGGATCAATCCGTTCACGCAGTCGTCTTGAAATTGGGAGTCAAGGCTTTCGAGCAGCTCAGCAGGATCATTTCCTTCACGGCGTTTGCGGAGCAAAATGGATGTAAACTCTGCCCGGCCATGCCAAGCGGTCGCGATGTTTTCGGCCCCACCCAGCAATTTTTTCACCCGTTCGTGACCCCGCTCTGTGGAGTAAATCCGGTAGAGATACGTCGTGTCAAAGTAGAGAGTCTGCACGAGAAGAACGGTCTTGAGAAATGATGTCGGTGGAATCTGTACCGCCGGAATACGCGCCAGCCTTGAGCGCCGCTTCGTAGCTAGGCAACAACTTCCGCCGCTCCATGAAAGACCGCCCCGCCGCCGGGCCAGAGGAAACAGGCTCCAGCTCCTTGGTCAGAGAAAGAATGACTACGTCCTTGAGTGTCTGCCCCCGCTCCACCGCATAAATCTTCGCCTTTTTATACAGCGCCTCTGGGATATCGATGGTTGTTTTCATGGAATAAACCATACGGAAATACGGCTTCCCGTCAATCCGCCTTTCCGTGCCGACAATGGGAGTGGAGCGGACATGGACGAGCTGGTTCATCTAAAGAAACGACAACGCCATCAGCGGAAATCACCATTTCCCGAATCTATCCGCCTCACTAAAGGCTCAAATACATACCATTGGCTCCAATGACGGCGGATCTGATGCAGAATCGTATTGGCCCAGATTTTAGCAGCTTCGTCGTCCTGGCCGCGCCTCCTAGGCGGGAGTCGCATTTGAGGGAGGGCACAGATTTGATAGCGTCGCCAGCCATCACGGAGAATAAATAGCGGGAAACATGGCGCGCCTGTCGCCTGGGCCAAATACAGCGGACCTCGCGGCAGACGCATGATCAATCCAGGCTCCACCTCCACATCCATCGGCGAAACGTCGAACACGACACGATCTCCCTGCACCGCTACGATATTTCCCTCCCCCAAAAGCCGGGCCAGCTCGATGCCTAACAAATTTCCATCTTGATTATAAAGTGTTCGGAAATTCGGATAGAGAATTTCTTTTTGACGGATTTCCGCTTCCCGAAGTTTTTGTGTCTCCGGCTCACGTTCGGGAGCACGCACCGTATAAAGCGTTCGCTGAAATCGCGCGGCGAAAAAAGGAGCCGCAAGATCGTAATTTCCCATGTGCGCCGTTAGGATCACGCAGCCTTTCTGACAGTCATTTAAATCATCGATGTTTTTAATTCCATCGATGATCCAATCCACATCGCCGGTCTGTGTTTCACAACGCTGTGCATCTACTAAGGTCAGCGCGAAATTCCAGAATACTCGCCATGCGCCGAAGGATGCTCGCCATTTGCCCCAGTGTGGAAAAAGCGCCTGTAAATTCCCAGCGACCGCGCAGCGTTGATTTTTCCCGATGACAAAAAAAAGGAAAGTCCAAGGCGCGATCAGCACCGGTTCGAGAAACCACGGCGTCACACGCAGCGCATGCAGCATGCAGCGAGTCGGCAAATCGCCAAATACACCCAGCCTCGCCCCCCCACTGTGATTTACGTTTTCCCGCCACCTGCGCCAGCCAATCTAGCAACCCCGCATTGTGCAAGTCGTGTTTTCATTACTACAGACCGATAGACACAGATTTGCTTAGCGCCGCCGCAGTGTCATCATCATGCCGTGTTTAGAGCGCAAAGTGATATCTGGCTGAGGAACGATAGGATGGCCTGGCACAAGGGAGAGTTGGAACTTTTGCAGCATCATGACGGTGATGATGTGGGCTTCTAACATCGCGAATTCATTGCCGATGCAGAATCGTGGACCTGCGCCGAATGGAATGTAAGCTGCTGGCGGCGCATTTTGAAAACGCGATGGATTAAACACTTCAGGTCGCTCCCAAAAAGCAGGATGACGATGCAGTGCATAAGGAGAAATCGCCACTGAAGATCCCGCGGGTAAAGTATAGCCGCCGATGATGTCATCCGCGATCACGCGCCGCTCGATGATCCAGATGGGCGGGTAAAGTCTCATGCTTTCTTGGATCACCATTTGGTATAACTGAGCTTGGAAATATCTGCCAACGTGGGAATTTTCCCATCTAGAACGCGGGAAATTTCCGCCAGGAGCTCCCGCTCGACTTCAGGATGTTGCGAGAGAAGATAGAAAATCCAAGTCAGAGCGTTGGCCGTCGTTTCATGCCCTGCGAGGAGAAATGTAATCGTCTCATTTCTCAGCTGCGAATCGCTGAGCCCGGTATCGGTATCTGGATCGCGAGCGCGTAGCAACATGGCTAACAGATCTTTATCTGGCTCGCCATTTTCTTGCGCCTTTCGGTGTTGATCAATGATGCCATAGACGACATGATCGACCGCTGCGAGGGAGCGATGGAACTTTCGGTTAGACGGAGTGGGAAACCAAATCGGCCAGTTGATCAGCTGCCCGAGACGGCTGAAAACATACGGCAAGATCACGCGCATCGCTTTCTCCACCGTTTCGGCATCTTTTCCTGTGTTAAAACTAAACAATGTCTGCCCGACGATGGAATAAGTGAGATGCGCCATCTCAGAAGCTATGTTCAGCTCCTTTCTCCCTGTTGAAACGAGAGCCCATGAATCTAACATTCTCCCGGTCAGCGTCGTCATCGTATCGGCAAAGCCAGCGATCTGATGATGATGAAATGCTGGCTGATCCATGCGGCGTTGGCGTTTCCAGAAATCTCCATTGCAGGTTAGTAAGCTGTCACCAGTGACGGATTTGATATAGTCAGAGCTTCGCGTGTTCTTATTATAGTTTGCGGCACGCTTCTGGAGGATTTGTTCGATGTGATCTGGATGATTGATCAGATGAACAATCTGCGGTCCCAGTCTACAGCGCACAATGTCACCATATCTTGCAGCGGACTGCGTCACCAATCCTAGAACATCACGACGGAACTCGCGCAGATTTCCCAAGAGGAAATGCCCAGGCGGACCTGGAGCGACTTTCTGGATCGGTTGGTTCATGTTAGATAATTCCATTCATCGAAACTTCGTTTCCATTCGCTCGCGATTTTTTCTCGTGTGGCACGATTGAGTTCTGGGAACTCATTTTTCCGATAGTCTGCTAGAGTGTTGATGTAGTTTTGTAGCTCAG
This sequence comes from Akkermansiaceae bacterium, assembly GCA_012032235.1. Lineage (GTDB taxonomy): Bacteria > Verrucomicrobiota > Verrucomicrobiia > Verrucomicrobiales > Akkermansiaceae > Luteolibacter. The sequence goes on from JAAURL010000011.1 coordinate 13,156, forward strand.
GCTTAAATGTATCGTAACCCGTTAGATTTAGCTTTTGATAAAGATTCTTCACCGCAGTGATTGGATCTCGCTCTAGCTCATCAAAGCTCATTTCGTGAAACTGCTCCTCGGGAATTAGATTACGCTGGGCAAAAAACGCATCATAGAGCTGATGATATCGATCAATGATTCGCTCATCGATTTTTTGAAGATCGGGCCGTTGGAGATAACTATACCACACAGCGGTGTCATAGTAATGCTGGCAAGATTGAAAGACATGATAGGGATGCCGATGGATATGAACGAACCGCGCATCGGGAAATATATCTAACAATAATTGGATGCGTGCTGTGTGGGGAGGAGATTTCAAAACCAGCGGGCGCTGATATTTAAAAGAAAGTTTCTTAACAAACCAAAGGAGCGCAGATTTCCATTCATTCACCTCAGAGAGTGGCACATTTTCAAAAGTCAGATAGCGCAAGTAATCGTCCTCATGTCTCGGAAAACTGGTTCCTAGATACAGAGAGCGCAGGCTCATCAGACAGGGAGCAAATTCATCTTCCTGCGGGACTTGGAAATTGAGCGCCATATTGTCCATCGGACGCGTCTTCGGCACCATCCATGCAAAGCGCCGCGTATTCATCTCCTCCGTGCAGAGGAAAGTATGCGGGTTGACGACTTGATAGGTGTTCGGGAAAGCAAACTGCGCTTTATCCTGTGCGATCAGATTGTGCAAATGCGTGGTCCCGGAGCGCCAATGACCTAAGATAAAAAGCGGTGGGCAAATTTTAGTTTCCCCAACTTTCTCCCGATACAACTGCGTTTCCTTCCTGCGGAAATACGAATTCATCCCGCTAGCCAATGTGACAAAGGCGGCCCGGTGCCAGTAAACCGGATCTACAGCGAAGCGATTTTCCCGCAACAACTGCAGCCAATCGCCAAACGTGATGCCAGCCAAGTAATTATTCCCGATACTCCAGCGGTGCTTTAATTCAGAAGACATGGACGATACCTGAAAACTGCCGTGTCTGATTTCCCGAGGCAATCTCTCATCGAGCCTATTTTAGGAAAATGGAAACGATTCAAGGTGAAATTGAATGATGTGCAGCGAATCGTGGAATCAGCTCCAAAAGCCTGTCACGGCCTCTAGCATAATCCCCCGATTGAGCTGGCCACTTGAAATCGCGATTTATCTGACACTTCTGGACGCTGATGACCAGACTATCAAATGGTTATGAAATTTATTCCAAATATTTCTTGTCAATTTTCGTGAAGTCGCTATGCCCTCAGCTAGTTAATAAAAAATTTAGAGATTTTTTAGATTTTTATCAGCCTTGTTCGCCTCCCCCCAGTCTTTTCTAACAATATGACAAGTAAATCAAATCCAAACCTAAGACAGTCGGTTTGTTAGAAACGCAAGCTGATAAAAGCTTTGCTACGATCCCTTCCTTAATCACAACCCCAACATCCACACCATAATGAAACCATCCACAACCCTCCAATTACTCAGCCTCACCGCTGCATTCACCAGTTTGGCCTTTGGCAAAGGCGTCCCCAATGGGGCGGCGGCGAATTTAGTCCTCGGGCAGCCGAATTTCACCACCAATACAAGCCCCGTAGCTACGACTGCCACCACGCTGGATAATCCTGAGGGAGTCGTGGTCGATCCCGTTTCTCGCAAGGTCTTTGTGAGTGATACCGATAGAAACCGCGTGCTCCGCTACGCCAGTGCCGACGCCTTGACCAATGGCGCGGCGGCTGAGGCTGTATTTGGCCAGGCGAATTTCACTACCGCCACAGCTGATGCACCAAGTCTCATCTTGGGAATGGATGGCCCATCCGGGCTTTTCGTCGATACGCAAGGCAGGCTGTGGGTGTCAGATTCAGACAATCACCGGATCTTGATGTTTAAGTCTGCCAGCACTCGTGGGAACCAGCCGCAGCCAGACCTCGTGCTTGGGCAGGATAATTTAACGACCCAAACCTCTGGCACTACAGCGCGTATCATGAGTTCACCTCGATCCATTTGGCTGGATAATGCAGATCGCCTCTGGGTGGCGGATTCAGGCAATAACCGTGTGCTGCGCTTTGATGGGGTGAGCACCAAGTCCAGCGGTGATGCAGCCAATGGCGTCATTGGCCAAGCGGATTTCATCACCAGTGCCAGCAGCTCAGCAGCGACAGGACTTCAAGGTCCTCGAGGTATCGCTGTTTCTGCCAGCGGGTCACTCTTCGTAGGCAGCACGGGTGACAACCGCGTGCATCGTTACGACAATGCAGCAACTCTCCCAAATGGCGCCTCTGCCGTAGCAGTTCTGGGTCAGGCTGACTTTGCTGGCACGTCTTCGGGCCTCAGTGCGACGGCGATGGATAATCCGTCAGGACTAGCAATCACCCCAGACGACTCCCTCTGGGTCGCCGATGAAGATAACAACCGCCTACTCCGTTTCGACAATGCCAGCACCAAGCCAAGCGGCTCTCCTGCTAACGCGGTGGTCGGGCAGCCCGACTTTGTGACAGAAACTTCAGGGACAACAGATCGGATCATTGATGATCCCCGTGGCCAAGTCTTCGTGGATGCCGCTGGCAGCCTTTGGGCACCAGATGAAGATAATAACCGCGTCATCCGCTTCCCTGTGGATGATGTGGCTCCGACCTTAGCCATCACTGGCAAAGTGCCGAAAGAGGTAGAAAAGAAAAAAATCACCATCAATGGCACTGCAAGTGACGCGAATGGCATTTCTCTGGTCCAGTTCAGCGTGAATAAAGGCCCGCTGCAAACCGCCACCGGAACCACCAGCTGGCAGATCAAAGCCAAACTTAAGAAAGGCAAGAACCAAGTCAGAATCATCACTACCGACTCAGTAAACAATACCAAAAGCAGAACCGTAAAGGTGGAGCGTGATTAGTCTGGTCGAAGTATTCCGATTTTCCATTAGAAAAATCTAATTACCTCGTTTTAGACCGAAGACTCAGCCCACGCGAATCATGATGATCCGCGTGGGCTTTTTGCTCTAATATAAATAGAGCTTCCTGATTCCTATCTACCCTTTGGCGGCAAGCTCGATCCTCATCACCGCTGGTTCCGCGCTTTTCCTCACTCTCAGGACTTTCTCCATTTTAAACTTTCGCGGCATCGGCATCTGCCTCTACTTTGCCGTCCGCTGCAACTTTTCCATTTCACCATGTCCGAACGCAAAACTCTCGATGAACGCCACCAGATGACTGATCTGGAACGCCTCCGCCATTCTTGTGCTCACGTCTTAGCAACGGCGATTTGTCGGATCTGGCCAGATGTGCAGCTCGCTGCGGGGCCGCCGGTAGAAAATGGATTTTACTACGACATGGATCTGAAGCATCGGATTTCTCCCGATGATTTCCCGCGCATCGAGGAGGAAATGAAAAAAATCGTGAAGGAGAATGATCCTTTTGAACGAATCACCGTTTCCCGTGCTGAAGCCCTAGAACTCTCCAAAGCAGGGAGACTCGGCGGCATATCTAACCGGGAAGTGGAGAGCATTTTCAAAGTGGATCTCTTAAGCGACATCCCTGAGGGCGAGGAAATTTCGATCTATAAAAACGGAGATTTCTGGGATCTCTGCGCGGGACCACACGTCGGGAGAACGGGAAACTGCAAGGCCTTTAAGCTCATGAGCATCGCTAGCTCGTACTACAAAGGCGACAAAGACCGTCAATCTCTCCAGCGCCTCTACGGAACTTGTTTTAAAAACTCTACCGAGTTGCAAGATCATCTCACCCGCTTGGAAGAAGCGAAAAAACGTGATCACCGCCGCTTAGGAAAAGAGTTGGGCATTTTCCATATCGACGAGGCCGTGGGCCAGGGTCTGATTTTATGGAAGCCGAAAGGAGCGCTCATCCGCCGCTCCCTGCAAGACTTCATCACGCAGGAGCTCGACAAACAGGGTTACTCCCAAGTCTTCACGCCCCACATCGGGAAGCTCGATCTCTACCGGACTTCCGGTCATTTTCCCTACTATCAGGAAAGCCAGTATCCTGCTATCGCGGAGCGTGATGTGTTAGAAAAACTCGCGGACGAAGATGCCACCTGTGCGACGCTCCTCAATGGCTTGGAAAAAGGAGAATACGAAGGCTATTTGCTGAAGCCGATGAATTGCCCGCATCACATTAAAATTTACGCGAGCGACCATCACTCTTACCGGGATCTCCCTGTTAGGCTGGCAGAGTTTGGTACCGTTTACCGCTGGGAGCAATCCGGCGAACTCGGCGGCATGACCCGTGTCCGCGGCTTTACCCAAGACGACGCGCACCTTTTCTGCACGCCGGACCAAGTTGCGGGAGAACTGATTTCCTGCCTCGAGCTCGTGAAAAAAGTTCTCAACACGCTGGGCATGGATAACTACCGCGTGCGACTTTCCCTGCGTGATCCCGCGTCTGACAAATACGTCGCTCGCCGGAAAATTGGGACAAAGCCGAAGCCGCGATCCGCCAAGCCGTGCAAACTCTGGGCGTAGAATATACCGAAGAGCTCGGCGAAGCGGCATTCTACGGGCCAAAGATTGACTTCGTGGTGAAAGACGTCATCGGTCGCGATTGGCAGCTCGGCACAGTGCAAGTGGACTACAATCTCCCGGTGCGTTTCGATCTGAGCTACGTGGGAGCAGACAATCAGCCTCATGTTCCGGTGATGATTCACCGCGCACCGTTCGGTTCGTTAGAAAGATTCACGGGCTTGCTGATCGAGCATTTCGAAGGAAAATTCCCGACATGGCTCGCTCCTGAACAAGTCCGCGTCATCCCGATTTCAGAAAAAACTCTGGAAGCTGCAGAGGCCACCGCCGCGAAGCTCGCCGACCTCGGAGTCCGCGTAGGCGTAGACCGCACTAACGAAAAAGTGGGAGCAAAAATCCGCACTGCTCGCCTAGACCGCATTCCCTACATGATTGTTTTGGGAGCTAAGGAAGTGGAAGAAGGAACTGTCTCCATTCGTCATCGCGATCACGAAGACCTAACAAGTTCTTCCTTGGAAGCGTTTATCGAGAAAATCACGACAGAGATCCGGGAACGGAGCTTGTAAGGAGCTTTCTTCTTCCCATGAAAAAAGTCATCATCCATACCGACGGCGGCTGCAAAGGAAACCCTGGGCCGGGAGGATTCGGCGTGGTGATGGTCAGCGGGAAACACCGCAAGGAACTTTCCGCAGGCTATCGCATGACCACGAACAATCGTATGGAACTGCGTGCCGCCATTGCCGCTTTAGAAGCTCTGAAGGAGCCCTGCGAGATCGAGCTGCACTCAGATTCAAAATACCTCATCGATGCGATTTCAAAAAAATGGATCAACGGCTGGATCAAACGCGGTTGGAAGACTGCCGCAAAAGCACCGGTTAAAAATCAGGATCTTTGGCTGCAACTGTTAGTCGCGATGAAGCCGCATCAAATCGATTGGCGCTGGGTGAAAGGTCATGCTGGCCATCAAGAAAACGAACGCTGCGACGAGCTGGCGAACATCGCGATATTGGAAAAAATCTCGTCGAAGATTCCGGCTTCGACGCGACGCGCAGCTAAATCAAACTTGTGATTTTCGCTAAAATTTTCTCCACAGGGGCTAGCCTGCCGATTCCTTCGTAGCCGCAAGCCAGATCTCCTTCTGCGGGACCGATGAATTGGCATCCATCCGCCATGAGCTGGGTCACATTGCGCTGTGTGGCAGGGTGCGACCACATTTTCCCATTCATCGCTGGAGCCAATAAAACGGGAGTTTTCCGAGGCAGCGCTAGATAGATCGAAGCAAGTGGATCTGGAGAAAGTCCGTTGGCAAAGTTTCCTAACACATTCGCGCTGGCGGGAGCGACAACGAATAAACCCGCGCGATCTGCTAGTTCAATATGGCCAGGCTTCCACGACTGTTTTTCGTCTTCTAGGGAAACCAAAACTGACTGCCGAGTCAGCGTTTGCAGTGTCAACGGCGTGATAAATTCCGTGGCAGAATGTGTCATCACCACATGGACTTCGTGCCCTAGCTTCACCAATTGCGAAGCGAGATCTGCCGCCTTGTAAGCTGCGATGGAACCAGAGATACCGAGGACGATGTTCATAGGGAGCGGAAAACTTGTTTGAGGTAATTTTACGATTCGATATCAAGCTGCAAGGCAAAGGCATTTGATCACTTAAAACTCACCTCAACATCGAGACGGCTTTCTCGGTGGCTTTAGCGAGAGCTGTAATGTCTGATTGGGAATTATACATTGCGAAAGAAGCACGGATCGTGCCCGTCATGCCAAAGCGGGCCATCAGCGGTTGGCAACAATGATGACCGGTGCGGACGGCGATTCCCATTTGGTCTAACAAAGTGCCGAGATCGTAGTGATGGATGCCTTCGACATTGAAGGAGAGTGCTCCAGCCCGATCCGCCGGCCCGAAGAAACGAATTCCCGGAATCGAGGATAATGCTTCTGCTGCCGAGCGAATGAGTTGTTTCTCGTGAGCTTCGATTTCTGCTAGGCCGATGCTGTTGATAAAATCAAATGCTGCTGCCAGCGCGATTGCTCCCTCAATGTTAGGCGTGCCAGCTTCGTATTTGAAAGGGAGCTCGTTGTAGGTGGTTTTTTCAAAACTCACCTCCTTGATCATCTCGCCGCCGCCGCGCCATGGAGGGAGCGAATTGAGCACATCTGCTCTTCCCCACAAAATGCCGATGCCAGTCGGAGCATAGATTTTATGACCCGAGAAAACGAGAAAATCGATGTCCAGAGATTGCACATCGATGTGTAAATGGGCCGCAGCTTGGGCGGCATCTAACAAAATAAGCGCACCCACTTTTCTCGCGGCAGCGGTCATTTCCAAGACGGGATTGATCGTGCCAAATGCGTTAGAAATCCACGTCAGGGAGAGCAGCTTCGTCCGTTCTGATAATAGCGAGAGAAACGCCTCTTGATCCAGCGCGCCATCTTCATGGCAGGGAATGATTTTCAGCGTAGCTCCCGTGCGTTCGCAGAGCATTTGCCAAGGAACGATGTTTGAATGGTGCTCCAAGGTGGAAATGAGGATCTCGTCACCCTGTTTGATTTTCCCCGATAGGCTGATGATATTCGCCACCAAGTTAATGCCATCAGTCGTTCCCGCTGTGAAAATCATCTCATCGGGAGAAGCCGCGTTGAAATGAGTGGCAATCGTCTGCCGTGCATTTTCAAAAGCCACCGTAGAGAGACGCGCCAAATGATGCGTGCCACGATGGATGTTAGAATTGATCGCTTCGTAGTAGTGCTGCGAAGCACGGAGGACCGCTTTCGGCTTCTGTGTCGTAGCCGCGTTGTCCAGATACACCAACGGGCGGCCATGGATCGATTGATCGAGGATCGGGAATTCAGAAATTACGGAGTCGAGATGGAACATCGGGAAAATTTCCGCGCAGCGCGGTGCTGCCGAAAGGTGTGACATCACCGCCCGGGCCGCAACGCCAGATTTTCAGAGAGAAAACATCTCGCATCTGCCCTTGCGGTAGAGCAGTCGCGACGCTTGAATCTCGCCCCACAGGAATGTATCTGCTTAAAAAAGTCATCCAGCTCCGGGAGAAATCTCACCCGGACCATGAGAAGCCGTTTCTAGAACACCTCGAAGATTTACGGGTCATCATCACCCGTGTGGTGATCACTTTGGTGATTTCGATGATCGTCTGCTTCGCGTTTAATAAACAGCTAATGGATTTTTTCCGCCGACCTGTAGAGCAGGTATTGGTCAATCAGATCCAGGCAACGTTACCAGAAGACGCCCCACGCAAACTGACGGTGGAGCGTTGGGGCGAGGCTCGGAAAATCGAACAAGCGGCGAACCATCTTTCCCCGGAACAGCGGGAGATTTTCTACCAATCCCTGGCGGATTCGGAACTCGTCTTTCATGCGAAGTCCGCCAGCGTATTACGGGCTGCGCTTTTGCTGCCGGAGGAAAAACGGGCACCGTTCGTCAGCTCGCTAAAGGAAAACGACGAGTTTAAAAAACAAGTCGCCGCGCTGCTGAAGACCAAGCCGAAGACCGACACGGATGTGAATGGAAATCTGCGAATGATGTCCGCACTCAAACCGACGGAGGCCTTCATGCTGTCGATGAAGCTCTCGTTTGTCGCAGGCATCGTGATCTCCTTTCCACTGCTTTTGCTTTTTATCCTGCAGTTCATCTTACCAGGACTGCATGCCCACGAAAAACGGGTGCTCTGGCCATCATTGATCATTGGGTTCGGACTTTTTCTAACAGGCGTGTCTTTTGCCTACTTCATGGTCTTGCCACGCGCTTTGTTATTCTTCGCAGAATGGAGTGGGAGCATGGGGATTTCCAATGACTGGCGAATCGGTGAATACATCTCATTTGCCACGCAGTTCACCTTACTATTCGGACTTTCGTTTGAACTCCCCGTCGTGGTCATGGTCTTTGTGAAACTCGGCTTACTGACTTACGACACCATGTCGAAGACGCGGTCTTACGCAATTCTCGGTATTTTTATCGCAGCAGCTGTTCTCACGCCGACTCCCGATGCGTTCACCCTGATTCTCATGGCGTTGCCAATGATCGTGCTTTATGAAATCTGTATTTGGTTAGCTTACTTTGACCGGAAAAAGCAACGGGCTAGGGAGGAGCAAGAATCCCGCGAGCGGATGGAGCACCTGCTACGGATGGAAGAAGAGTATCAGAAAAATTACCCGACTCAGTCTCCCGAAGACGAGCACTGGCACCACGATCATCCCGCCCGAGAGTGGAACGAAGCACCCGCCGATGAAGAGGAATTTCCTTTGAAAAACAGCTCCCATGACGAGCCACCGCGTCCGTCGGTTTGAAAATCTCCAGCACCCATGTCTGAATCAGAATCTTCTAAGGAAACCAGCGCCCGCTCTCCATTTGCGGGCTGTGCCATTTTCATAGCAGCGTTTGCGGTGATGATCTTTTTGATCGGTTTTTCGGTGCTCACTTTATTTCGCCAGTTTGGGGAAATTGCCAAATTCACGGGAGAGAAACCGGTCCCGATCGAAATCTCCCTGCTGGATGGGAAACAGGAGGAGCTAAAAAACCTCAACGCCCGACTTCAAAATTTCCAGCAAGAACTGGAAGGAGAAGGAGCAACCTCTCTCAGTCTAACCGCGGAGGAACTGAACCTCGCCATCGCCGCTCATGATTCTTTCAAGGAGCTGCGCGGCACCTTCCGCGTGATGGAGATTTCCGGCGAAACATTACGTATTGGGATCTCATTTCCACTGAACGGGAAACCTCGATTTGCCCGCGATGGAGAGCCCGGCTGGATCGCTTCCGATTCCCGCTATCTGAATGGCACACTGATCGCACGGCCCACTTTATTGAAAAAGGAAGTCGTCCTGAGCATTGATCAAATCGAAGTCCCGGGAGCAACGGTCCCTCCAGAATTTACCGATCAAATGTCGCCCTACCGCATCACGGAGCGCTACCTAACAGATAAAATCATCGGTCCCGCAATGGCAAAACTCACTGGCGTCTCCGTGGCGGAAGGGAAAATCACTTTCCGCCGCAAGCCAGGAGAAAACCCTGCAGACTCGATCAGCAAGGACCAGGTGAACCGCTCTGCAAATCGCTTGTTCACGGCGCTCGGGATCGCGGCTTGCGTCTTTCTCGCCTTCGTGGGCTTCGTCGTGTTGATCGGCTCCAGAGCAAAAGCTCGAAAAAATCGCGATCTGTGATATTTTCGGGAGAAATTCTCATACAGCATCGTTTTATCATCAGATTTATGAAATATTCACCCGCTCTCGCCGCCATTTTTGGCCTTTCGCTCGCGACTTCCTTACCCGCAAAGGACGCAACTGCGCCAGCCCCTGCAGATGTAGCAGCGCCTCCCGCCGCCGCAGAAGTTTCTCCTAAACCCGAAGCGAAAGATCCTGTTATCGAGGCGAAACAGAAGGAAAAAGAAGCGCTGGAGTTGGACAATAAACTCAGCACAGAGCGCCTCACCAAGGAGACAACCGCCCTGCGAGAGGAAATTTATAAGATCAAACTGGAGCGCGACCTCGCCCAAGAAAAACTCCAAACGGAAGAATTTAAACGCCAAGCCGCGCTGGAAGCTGAGATGCTACAAATCCAAATCGATAAAGAAAAGCTCTCTGCCGAAGGCGAACTTTCCAAAATCCGTGCGGAGAAATTAGCCAACGACTTGAAAATCGCCCAAACTGAGGCCGCTCTTAAAACCATCGACCTAAAAAGCGATATCGAGGAAATCGAAGCGACCGAGAAACGCTCCCAGTTTGCCGACGCAAAGCCTGTCTACCTGAAGAATCCGCTAAAGGAAAATGGCATTCTCGTTGTCTCGGACCGCCGCATCCCGTTAAACGGGCCGATCACCGCAGACACCGCAGATTTCATCACGACTCGCATCCAGTATTGGAATAACAAGGACCGTGAAATGCCGATTTTCATCGTCATTGATGGCAGCCCAGGCGGCTCTGTCATGGCAGGTTACCGCATTTTAAAGTCGATGGAATCTAGCGACGCGCCGGTGCATGTCGTGGTGAAATCCTATGCCGCATCCATGGCCGCCGCCATCACCACGCTGGCCAAGGAATCCTACGCCTATCCCAATGCAGTCATTCTGCATCATCAAATCAGCAACATGATGTTCGGCAGAGTGAACATCACCGAACAGCGAGAATTTCATGAGGAAAACAAGCGGTGGTGGGACCGCTTTGGCACACCGATCGCGGAGAAAATGGGGATCACGACCGATGAGTTCATCAAAAAAATGTACGCCCGCTCCAGCAGTGGCGATTGGACGGAATTCGCCGACAAAGCCATGGAGCTGAAATGGGTCAACCACATCATCCAAGGAGCGGATGAAACCTCATTTACCAAAAATCCAGATACCCAACCGAAGGAGAAATCCAATGCTGAGACATACGCTCTCAAGGAAACGATCGATGCGGAAGGCCGTCCTTATATCGCACTTCCCCGATTAGCTCCGATGGACGCCTACTTTATTCACAATCCAGACAACTACTATCGGCTGAAATAAAGCGGATGCTGGAGGACGATTTCACCTACGTCATTCGCAAGGCGTTCAAAGGATTAGCCATGGCTCCAACTGAGGCAGCCCGTCTGGCAGGCTTACCCGAAAACCAAGTTCTCGCTTTCTCACGTGGAGAATTCTCCGCTGACGTCGCACGCCAACTCGCTCCAATTTTAGGTTTAGCTCCCGATGCGTTAGCAAATCACTACGGCTATCAACCACGCCCGCTCGCTTTGCAGGAAATCCAGCGAATCGAAATGTCATTCGATGACGAGCGGGTAAACGCTTGGCTGATAAAAACCGACGACGCGACTATTTTATTCGATACTGGCCACCTCCCGCATGATTGCCAAGACGCGGTGAGCCAGCTGGGAATTTCTAAAATCGATCAGATTTTCATCACTCACGAACATCCCGACCACATCGGCGGGATCTCTTCATTTCTGAAAAAGGAAATCGCTCTCTACGGATCAAATATCCCGGGCTCTGCTCAGATCGCTCCTGGCGAAACGATTGATTCTGGCTCACTAACAGTCCGCGCCTGCGATCTCTCCGGCCATGCCGTGCCAGCACTAGGCTATCATCTTCAAGGACTTAGCTTGCCGATTCTCGTCGCGGGAGACGCTTTATTTGCTGGCTCCATGGGCGGTTGCTACACCACGGAACGCTATCAACTCGCACTGCGATCTTTGAAATCCGTCCTCACGCCCCTGCCCGATCAAACGATCATTCTCCCCGGCCACGGCCCCGCCACGTCATTGGGCGAAGAGCGGCTCAGGAACCCGTTTCTGGCATTTTGAGTCTTTCCGGGAGCGCCCGGTTTCTGCGTGCTCTTTTTCGCATTTTGCCAAAATTTCCACCACGGGAAATGTTTCTTGCGAAGAATGAGTGACTTGTACAGCATCTTCGACGTTATGAAAACACTCCCTATTTTCGTCGCATTCTCTCTCATTCTTGCTAGTCAAGTCATCGGGAAAACCGTTCCTAACAATGCCGCTGCCGACCTCGTGCTCGGCCAGCTGAATTTCACGACCCCGACCATTGTGTTGCCCACGGCCACGTCAGTAGGTGATACTTATGGTGTTACCGTTGACCCTGTAACTCGAAAGGTTTTCGTCGCATCATTTAGGGACACGCGTGTCCTTCGTTATGCGAGCGCTGATGCTCTGAGCAATGGCGCACCTGCCGAAATGGTTTTTGGGCAAGCTGGGTTTACCAGTAATGCTGAAGATAATCCAAACGCCTCACGAGGCATGAGAGGGCCGGGAGGTATTTTCCTCGATCGCAAAGGCAGACTTTGGGTGGCAGACTTCGGCGCAAACCGAGTTGTCATGTTTGAAAGCGCTAGCTTACGCACCGCTACAGCTCCTGGTATTCCTCCTTTTCCCAACTTGGTTCTTGGGCAGCCAGATTTCGTTACGTTTACTGGTGACGCTACTCGAGAAAAGATGGATGGCCCTGATGGGGTTTGGGTAGATGCAGAAGATCGCCTCTGGGTGGCCGATTCCAATAATAATCGCGTGCTACGCTTCGATGCTGTCAGTAGCAAAGGCTCTGGGGATCCAGCCGATGGTGTACTAGGTCAGACAAATTTTACCACCGCGTCCTCTGGTTCTACTCAGGCGAAGTTTAATTTCCCAACAACTATTGCTGTTTCTACAAACGGCACGCTTTTTGTGGTTGATCCCGATAATAACCGAGTGCTGCGCTTTAATGCAGCGGCTACGAAGCCCAATGGTGCAAATGCAGATGCAGTTTTAGGACAACCTGATTTTACCACAACAACTGCCTTAAACCCTCCTACGGCCAGCAGCTTGAATAGTCCTTGGGGAGCGACCATCACTCCTGATGACAGGCTGTGGGTGAGTGATAGATTTAACCACCGGATGCTGCGCTATGAAAATGCACCTTCCAAAGCCAGCGGCGCTGCGGCAGATGGATTTGTCGGGCAACCGGACTTTATAACAAAAACGAGTGGCATAACGGACAGAAAGTTGAATTTCCCCGGCGTCAGCCCACATGTCGATGCGACAGGCAGTCTCTGGGTGCCTGATGTGGACAACAACCGCGTGCTGCGTTTCCCAGCGGATACCACATTGCCGACAGTCGCTACGACTGGCAAATTACCAAAGAAAACGTCTAAAAAGAAAGTCACCATCAATGGCACTGCCAGCGATGCCAATGGCATTGCCTCTGTGCAGTTCAGAGTCGGCAATAAGCCATTGCAAAGCGCCACTGGCACCACGACTTGGCAAATCACCGCTCCGCTGAAGAAAGGCAAAAACACCATCACGATCATCGCGACCGATAGCGTAGGGAACGCGAAGGAGCTATTACTCAAGGTCAGACGAGAGTAGGCTAGATCTTCGGGGAGCCACGGTCCGCCGACCACACAGGGCGAAGAGCGATTGAGAAATCCATTTCTGGCATTTTGATCGCCACAACGCGCTAAATATAATGACACAGTGAGAATGATTTGCTAACGTCCATCGTCAAAGATCTATCTATGGTGACAAAGTCGTCACTGTCATTTTTGTCACCAAAAAGAGATAACCTTTAATGATAGGGAGTGTTACTGGCAGATCGTGAAATTAACCACAACGACTAACCGCGACGCTCTTCAGAGCGCGCAATCGGTCGTTTTTATAAGATGGGTCATTGCCTCGATCATTTTATTCGTGGGGTTCTTAACACCATCCCATGCCCATGGCACACACTCTTCTTTGATGGCGAAGGTAGATCAGAGTTTAAAACAGAAACCCAAAGATGGCTCTCTCTGGTTCCAACGGGCGATGCTGCAGTTTGAGCACGAAGATCTGGCTGCGGCGGCGGTGGATTTCGAGAAAGCGGAGAAATTCGCGCCCGGTGAATTTGCCGTCCAGTGGTGGCAGGGAAAAATCCTTGCGGCACAAGGAAAGCCACTAGAGGCAAAAGCCACGCTGGATGCTTATTTAGCGAAAATTCCTGATCATTGGGGAGCCTTAGCATCCAGAGCGCGAGTCTCAATGACGCTGAAAAATATCCCTGAATCATTGGAGGATTTCCGCTCGGCACTGAAACGTTGTCCCCAGCCTGGACCCGATTTGATCCAAGAAGTCGCACAGGCGCTTGCTGCGAATGAATGCACGGATGAGGCGGTGAACATTTTAGAGACTGGACTGAACCAACTCGGCTCGGTTCCATCCCTCCAGCTTAAATTGATAGAAATCGAAGCTGATGCCGAGCGTGTCGACGCAGCGCTTGCTCGTATCGATCAATTTCAAAAAACCGCTGCCCGCCCTGAACCTTGGATGCAGAAACGAGCCTCCACCCTCGCCTCAGCTGGCCGCCTCCCGCAATCCCGCAACGCGTGGCAAGCGCTAATCGATCATCTAGAAGCCCTCCCCGCCGCACAGCGAGAAAGCCATGCGATGACACTTATGGCCGAGCATGCTCGCGCTGCCATTCAAGTCCTCGCTTCCATGCCGCCCGCACCTGCATCGTCGAATCCTTTTTCCCGCTTAAACTTATGAAGCGATTTCTCACATCCGCTACTGTGATCCTCATTTTGGCCTACGGGCCTACCGCAGAAGGGCACGGCGCGCATGATGGATTAGTCGCGGAATACACCGCAGAACTCGTAAAAAACCCCACGGATTCAAGCATTCGCCATCAACTGGCCGCAGCCTACGTCAATCATGGAGATGGAGAGCTGGCACTTGAAGAGTTAGCAAAAATTTCCCCTTCATCGCAAGACACCCGTCTCACTCGGGCACGGGCCTTGATGTTATGCAAGCGCGATGCCGAAGCCCGCAAGCTGTTAGATGAAATACTGGTAAAGTCTCCTGATAGCGCCGATGCCTTAATAGAGCGAGCACGCATTTTTTCAAGGATCGATCAACCTCAGCTCAGTCTCGAAGACTACCGCAAAGCATCAAATCTAACAGCCAAACCAACGCCTGATTTCTGCCTAGAAATGCCGGGCTCACCGAGGATGACGCAAAGGCCACCTTGTTGGGAGTGGACCTTGAGGATGTCGAAGTGTCGTTGCTGGTGTTCGAGGAGGACTTGGTTTTCATCGATGCTGAAAGGGCTGTGGCTGATGCCGAAGTAGGAGCGAATCATGGTGGGGAGAAGTTTTTGGTTCGTGGTTTAAAATTCGATGTTGGGTCTGCGGTCGTTGGCGACCATGTCGAGTTTGATGGCCTCACCGAGGCGTTCGCCGTCTTGATAGACGACGGGCGGGAAGCCGAGACCGGGACGATTGTGGCGAATGGTGATGGTGGAGTTGCGAAGGTCGGCGCGGAGCTTCGTAGCGGATGGAGTCGTAGCTAAAGGTGTTGTCGGTGCGGACCTGACGAGTGCTTTCGAGGAGGAAGAGTTCGTTGTCGAAT
>JAAURL010000163.1 GCA_012032235.1 Akkermansiaceae bacterium
CTGCATCCTGCAGGCACCATTCCGCATCTTGCGGAATGGATCAGAAAAATCTTCGCGCAGCGCAGTCTTCCGCCGAATGCAAACAGATTTGTTTTTTAAGATTGAATACTCAGATCATTAATGTTTAAGTCCATCTAATGACTCGTTCTCCTTTCAAAATAACCAAACACCTCCCGATAAATATCTCTCCTGCTTTTAATCTCTTTACTATGAAAGCCGCCCACTTCCTCACCCTGACAGCTGCTGCCATCGCGGCAAGCATGGTCCATGCTCAAACTCCCGTCGATCCACTGATTGAGCCTGTCGTCCCACAACAAAACCAGGGCACTGAGGCGGCGCCCCAACCCGCGCCAATTGAAGTGGCACCGGCTCCCACGGGCTTGCCGAGTAATTCCGAAAGCCCAATCGCCCCGACGAATCCGAATTTACCGATCAATCCAGCAGCTCCTGCCGCGCCAGCTCAATCTGCGTCACAAGCAGCTCAACAAAAGCTGGAACAAGCGAGTTTGGATGGCGGTGTAACGATCGAGAAAACTTCTTTGAATGAGGTCATGGCGTTTTTAGCAAAAAAAGCGGGACGCCAATACTTTCACAACTCAAAGATCGTAGGCCCTGATTTCGAAGTGACGGGGATTTTGAACGAAGGCAACCCATTGCAACAAATGGAAGAGCTCGCCTTCATGTATAGCCTTTCACTGCATACCAAAGGAAGCACGATTTACGCGCTCACATCGACCCAGCTCGCCCAGCTCCCAAGCACTGAATTCCACTACCAGCTGCGTTATTTGCGGCCAACTGACATCGAGCAAATCAAAGAATTGATCAAACCTATTTTGACTCCAAGCACCGGCATCGTCAACTTCGAGCCAAAGACAAATACGATCATCATCATCGACTCTGCCCATCGCATCGAGCAAGCCCGCGAAATGCTTCATGGGATCGATAAGGCAAAAGGCCAAATTGTTGTTGAAACCAAAATTTTACGAGTCACAAGCAATGCCTCTGAGCGTGTTGGCGTCAACTGGGGCAGTTTAGGCACCGATGGTGCTAGTCTCAGTCTATCCAGAGATTTGAATTCGATTTTTGGGCTTCCTAACAGACTGAATACTAGTAGCGCATTTGCGCCAGCTGCTTCCGCTTTCGCAGGGACGAACTTGGTCCTCACTCCCATTCAGTTGAATGGCGTTCTGCGTGCTCTCAGTGAAGGTGCCCTCGCCAGTCAGATTTCGAACCCTACCCTGATCACGGAAGACAACGAACAAGCCAACGTTGCAGTCATTGATCGGATTCCGATTTTTACCACCACCATCACCGCCGCTTCGGGAAGCAATGCTAATCCTACCGTCACCGAAGAAGTCCGCTATAAAATTGATAGTTCCGATAAAGGAATCGACACTGATCCAGATAAGCACCGGGAAATCGGCATCTCTCTGGTCGTCACTCCTACTTTACTTCCTGATGGCACGATCCGCATGAAAATGCGTCCGAGGTCAGCGCAAATCGTAGAACAGATTGCAAGCGTCAGAACAGGGAACTTTTATCCACGAGTCACTGAATCCATGGTGGAGTCCATCGCTCGCGTTCCAGATGGCAATTCATTAGTGGTCGGTGGCTTCTATGGTGAAGTGAAAAGTAGTGATAAAGGTAAAGTGCCCCTACTGGGTGATATGCCGATCATTAATTTTTTCTTCAAAAGCAAGGAGGCGGTCAAAGAAAACACTAGTTTGGTCTTCATTGTCACACCAAAATCCTACAACCCAGCGAGCCGTGGCGCAGTCAACGGAGCCAATCGTAGCGTGAGAAACAAAATCGCTCTCGATTGTGAGCACGACTGGGTTGACCAAGACAATCCGGGGCCTGCTCACGAGCCGAATGTCAAAAGAACCATTCGCGGGATGGGACCAAAACAAGCTCCCTATTATCCGAAAGAAGAAGAGCTAAAGCGGGCACCACGGTTCAGCACAGGACGGAAGTAAGCTGATTTTTTACCTGAAAATTATCTTAAAAGAGTTAGGGTAGAAATGCCCTAACTCTTTGGCTTGTTAGTCTGATGGATTTAGCCGCAAAAAATCACAAAATTCACAAAAAGAAAGAGTTTGGTAAATAATGCGATTTTAATCACTGAATTCTGTCTAACCGAGTTTTTTAAACCACAATGGAAGCGATAGCGGACATAGACGAACTGAGTATACAAGGTAATGAGTCAAATTACGCGGATTAAACAGATTTTTAGACCGAAGCAACTGATACGAGCGAGGAAGAAAAAGTCTCTAATCATCTTTTTTCTGAAAAATCCTTAAATCCGTGTAATCCGTGGTAAAACAATTCATCTGAAATAATTTGCTAAATCGTTCACTCAAAATATGGAGCTAAAATGCAAAACGATCATTTTTACAACTCCCTAAAAATCTGTGTAACCCGTGTAATCTGTAGTTAAAAAATCTCTCAATTTTCTTTTTTGGTTAACCGATTATGAACCCATCATCCACTGGCGCGTCTCCTGTATCTCCTGATTCAGTCTGGGATTTTGCTGAAGCTTGCTTACTTCGAACCGCAGAAATCCTCCACGAATCACAGGCCGTCTCCGATTCAGAGATTTCTCATGGTATCGGAGCGGCGCGAGAGGCTCATGCGGCAAAGCAACCCGCTGAGCTATTGGAAGTCATCTGCCGTAAAAAAGGGCATGAGGGCGAAAATCTGAGCAAGGCGATTTTGGAACTAGGGCACATTGTTGCTAGCTATGTAAGCCCTTACGCACCAAACGTTCCTTTCGGAGGGAAGCTAATTCTCCCTGCTGCATTTTATGACAAATATCCAGGGCTGCAAAAACTCGCAAGTGCGCTGCGATCGCCAGTGATTTTTGCCGAAGACACGGATGCAGTCGGCACAGCATCGATCAATCCTGTGGCGACAGAAATTCTAGCCGAACAAATTCGCCAACAAATGCTTGCTCATACCGGCATTCAGCCATTTGTTACCATAGCTAGACTGGATTACGATAGTTGGAATTTTGTTTTGCGGAAGCACTTTGATCGTCCTTAAAAAGGAAATGGATTTAGCCGCAAAAAAGCTGAAGACTCGTAAAAAACGAATAGAGCCTTTCTTTTTCTTCTGTTTCTTTAACCCAAAAAGCCTAACTTTTTCCCTACACGATGATCGAATTTGATGGCATTTCATTCAATGAGTTAATCAGTCGCCAAATCATGGGCGAATTGGCAAGGCACGACCCAGATTTCGCCGAATTGACGCAAGATCAAGTGCCAAACCGCGTCACTCGTTATAGTTTTATGGGCTGCGTGGCGAAAATGACGGGACTCCCGTTTTTCCCAAAAGTAGCCGACTTTTGCGACAACAAGTTGCACGCGAATTGCGATTCATCAGTCATGACCCGTGGGTTTTTCGCTCCCATCTGCCTTGCAGGTGATAATCAAGTCATCGTCGCTACTTCAAATCCATGGAGTCCTCTCTCTGAAGAGTATCTGGCACCGCGATTCCAAGGATTGGAGATCGTAAAGGTGGTTACTCTCGCTTCCGAAATCAGCCGTGCTATCGAGTCAGTGTGCAGTAGCGGCGGGCCTAGCCAGCAAGAGCTGGAGGCGATCGACGTGGAAGAAGCAGACGATGGGATTTATGACTTCGATGTTACAACGGACCACGCTGAGCCGATGGCACAACTCGTCGCCAGCATCATGTCTGATGCCGTGAGGACAAAGGCCTCCGACATTCACTTCAAAGTTGAAAAAGAATGGTTCTATTACTCGTTCCGAATCGATGGAGATCTTGGAAATAAGACGGAAATTCCCCTAAAGCTCAAAGATCGATTGGACGCCTTTTTGCTTAATTTGATGAAGCTCCCGACTGAAATCCGTAATACAGCACCTGGAATCTCTGGGCGTTTTACGATTTCCTATTTCCGCCGCTCCATCGACATCCGCTATGAGCGCCATCGCACGTATCGTGGCTACCACATCACGATGCGCTTGCTCGACAAGAGCAACATCAACGTCACGCTCGGTAAAGGCACATTGGCCTTCGACGATGAAACGATGTTTGCCCTGAATCGGGTGATGAAAATCCCAGCAGGCATCATCGTGATGTCCGGTCCAACAGGTTCGGGAAAATCGACGACACTCAACGCTATTTTGCGGGAGCTCAATCGCCCGGAAGTGAATATTTTGACTTTGGAAAACCCAGTGGAAGATGAGGTTCCAGGGATCACCCACTGCGACTTAAAGAGCCCTAAAGAGTTCAAACCTATGATCGCGTCCTTCATGCGATCTGACCCAGACATCATTCTGATGGGCGAGGTCCGGGATATCGAGTCTGCCGAACTCGCGATTGAAGCTGCTGTGACGGGCCACAAAGTTCTAACGACGATTCACACTCCACGTGCCTCGCAAATTATCGAGCGCTTCGAGCAGCTAGGTCTAGAGCGCTGGAAAATCGCGCAAACACTCAAAGCAGCGTGCGCTCAACGCCTCGTCAAACTGCTGTGCCCTTACTGTAAGGAATCCATCAGCGGCATCGACGAGATGGAGCGCAAAACATTTAGCCTCGACGACACCTACGCAAAGATGCCACTATCAAAAGCACGAAAAGGAGGCTGCCCAGAATGCCGAAATACAGGGTATAATGGGCGCACAGCAATCCTTGAAATTATTCCAATCACGCCTAAGATTTCGGATATGCTTTCAAAAGGTGAAATGAGCCCGTACGAACTTGAGCTGCAAGTCGCAGCCGAAGGGATCTTACCCAGCCTTCGCCGCACCGGCCTGAAACTTCTCCGTGAAGGAAAAACCGACTTGGCTGCGATTAGCCAAGTCATCGATATGACTTACACCGATGATTAGTTCTACTCCTCAGAAAACTGGCTCCGGTCTCGCTCCGTTAAAAACCATCGGTGCGCCTCCAGCGGCTCCGCCGAAAAGTGGAAGCTTGTTAGCCGCACTTAACAAACCTGGAAAAACCCGGCATTTCAGCAAAAAAGTGATGGTCGATATTTTTCGTGGCCTAGGCTCCATGCTCAAGGCGCAAATCAATACAGCTGATGCGATCAAATACTATACCAACGGCCTTCCTAATAAACCAGTCGTCGATGCATTGATGAAAGTCCGTGAGGACATCATCGCAGGGATGAATATCCACGAAGCATTCCGTCGCACGGGTCGGTTCAATGACACCATCGTCGGCTTGATCCAGGCAGGCTCCGATTCCGGACAACTTCATTATGCGTTCCAAGCGCTTTCTGAACGTTTGAAGAGCGAGCTGTTGTTCAGTAAGAAAATCAAAAAAGCCGTCGCCATGCCTATCGGAATCATCACGGTTTTGATCGGTGCTTTCATCGCTGCCCAAGTGAAAATTGTTCCTCAGATCGAAGGCATGATGAAAGGATTGAAGTCTAAGCCAGACGGATTCACCGCAATTCTATTCGATATCAGCCACGTCGTTCAATCGTCTTGGTTCATTTTCGTCATCGTCGTTTTGGCGATTGTTGTGACCATCATTGTGTCTCCTCACGTCCGCAACACGATCTTAAGTTTCCTGATGTCGCGTTGGCGTCTGTTGCGCTTGCTCGTCATGGGTTTGCGCCAAATGACATTCCTTGCGACGATCAAGTTGCTTCATTCCAATGGAATCAACCTCGCGAAATCAATTCGGATTTCCGCCAATAGCGTTAAAAATACTCCTTTCTACCAAGAGCTGATTAATGCGGCTGACAAATACGAAAATTCGGGAGTGCCGCTTTCCACTGCTTTTGCGAAATATACATCGGTGGATCCTCAAGTGTCACACATGCTGGCGATTGGCGAAAAATCTGCGTCTGTGGATACCCAATTGGAGATGCTTTGCGAAATGTATGATGAAGATACTCAAAACTACATGGACACCTTCACGGCAGTCCTTAGCTTTATCGTATTAATCATCGCGATGGTCATTATTCTGATGGTGATTTCCGGCACCTATTTACCAATCTTCCTGATGGGTCCAAAACTCATGCAAGGAGCAGGTTGAACCAAACCTAAACGACAGCGCCATGCAACTCACCCGCTTTGATCGTTGGCTTCGGGAAAAATTTGTGTATGAGACACAGATTAGCACGCTGAGTGCGCCGAATGGATTACCCAGTGGAATTAAACCTGCGAAGAACCCTGATCTCGCGGGAAAGCGTTACAAGCATCTCTACATTGCAAAGAGCAGTAAAGCTGCAGACCAGTTTCTATCTCAACTGAAAGACAATAACCAAATGTATACCACTCAAGTGGTGGATAGAGATAGTTGGCTCGTCCCTCTGCTAGCACCAAAGAATAAGTCTGTCACATGGTGGCTGATCTCTACCGTTGTGATCGCCATCGCGGTGTTATGCTTAGTGATTTATCTCAATTCCTTGAGATCAAATCCTGTGTTTATGAAGAATTTCATGGATGCATTTGATTTATTTTACGGCAGTGCTCCCGCCCCAAAACCCATAAAAACCAATTAACATTATCGCATTATGAAAACCACCAAAGGTCATCATCTCGGACTCAAGGCAGTCTCGCTCATGGAAATGACGATTGTGATATTAACCATCCTGATCCTCATCGGGATCGCAGTGCCCAGTTCAAGGTGGGTGAATGGTTGGCAGCTAGGAAAAAAAGCATCAGAAGATTTGCGTGCTGTATATGCGGCCCAGCGCATGTTTATTTCAGACAATCCATTAGCAAATCTCAATCCATATGTTGCACCACCACTACCGGCACCACAAACGCTCAGTGCAGCGATTTCACCGTATCTGCCTCCCACTTACGGCGGCATTATGCCGACCATCTCACCCATCTCGGGCGGTGCTCTTACGATTAATGTTTCGGTAAGCCCACCGAGAGTCGACCAAGGAGGTACTAGATATGACCCATCGGGCAGGACCAATGATGGACTTTGGGATGTTGGTGAAGGTGAAGACTTTGGAGGAGGCACTGGAGGAGGCACTGGAGGAGGCACTGGTGGAGGCACTGGTGGAGGCACTGGTGGAGGCACTGG